>JACDOL010000016.1 GCA_017656165.1 Desulfotomaculum sp. | reverse complement strand
AGGAGGTTTTATTGTGAAGGCAATTATTATGGCCGGCGGCCAGGGGTCACGGTTAAGACCGCTGACCTGCAGCCGGCCCAAACCAATGATGCCGGTAATGAACAAACCTATCATGGAACATATAGTGAATTTATTAAAAAAGCACGGTTTTGATGACATTGGAGTAACCCTGCAGTACCTTCCAGGGGACATTAAAGATTACTTTGGAAATGGAATGGAATATGGAGTCAGCATGCGGTACTTTGTGGAAGAAGTTCCGCTGGGTACTGCAGGGAGTGTAAAAAATGCTGGAGATTTTTTAGACCAGACATTTATGGTTATCAGCGGTGATGCTTTGACTGATTTTGATTTATCTTCTGCAGTAAAGTTTCACAAAGAGAAGGGATCAATGGTCACTCTGGTATTAACCAGGGTGGAGTCCCCCCTGGAATACGGGGTTGTTATAACGGAGCGCGACGGAAGAATTAAACAGTTTTTAGAAAAACCCAGCTGGGGAGAGGTGTTTAGTGATACCGTAAATACCGGGATTTACATATTAGAACCGGAAGTTTTGGAATATTTTGAACAGGGGCAAAAATTTGACTTCAGTAAAGATTTATTTCCCAGGCTGTTGGCTGATGGTAAGCCCATGTATGGTGTAGTACTGGACGGTTACTGGTGTGATATTGGAAATCTGCAGCAGTATTTGCAGGCTCACCAGGATGTACTTTCCGGAAAAGCAGAAGTAGTTATACCCGGGCGGGAAATTGCTCCCCAGGTATGGGTAGGAGAAGGTGTAACAATAAATTCTACTGCTGCCATTAAGGGACCGGTATTAATTGGAGATGGAAGTGATATCGGTCCCGGGGTAAAAATTGAACCTTTTTCAGTACTGGGAGAAGGATGCCGTATAGAAGCACAATCTTCCATAAAGAAAAGCGTATTATTAAACGGGGTATACCTGGGTACAAGCTCCTCCATCCGGGGAGCAGTGATGGGCAGCGGGGTGTCTGTATATTCCAATGCTTCAGCATATGAGGGCTCTGTGGTGGGGGATCATTCTACAATAAAAGATCACAGCATAATAAAACCAGGTGTCAAGATCTGGCCTGATAAATTTGTGGAAACAGGTGCTGCTGTATGCAGCAACGTTATCTGGGGGACCAACTCTCCTAAAAGTATTTTTGGCCTGGAAGGTATTGCCGGACTGGCCAATATTGAAATAACGCCTGAATTTGCCAGCCGAGTGGGTGCTGTATACGGTTCCATATTAGGACCAGGTGAAAGGGTGGTACTTTCCAGTGACAGCTACCCGGTTTGTGAAATGATAAAAAAAGCCTTTTCTACCGGAATCCAGTCTATGGGAGTAGAGGTTATGGATGCAGGGTCTATTGTAACTCCTGTGCACCGGTATGCTGTAAGAAATCTTAAATGTGAAGCTGGTGTTCACGTAAAGATATCTTCATTTAGAAATGATAAAGTCAACATGGTGTTTACTAATTCACAGGGGGGTAATATCAAAAAAGGGCAGGAGCGAAAAATAGAAAACAAACTGGCCAGGGGGGATTACCGCCATGCAGATGTGGAAAAAATAATTCCTGTTGAACCCGTACCTGGGGTAGTTGAAGCCTACCTGGAAAATCTAAATAAATATATTAATTTTGATATTCTTGACAATGCAGGACTTCAAGTAATACTGGCGTATGATAATAGGAACCTGGATAAGTTTATTTCCCGCCTGGCATTAAGCGCCGGGTTGTCAGTGGAGACACTTGTTTACTATGATGGAAGCCGGCAGTTCAGCTGGCGCAGTGCCCAAGAACCGCTGGGTAGGGCTGTGGTGGAAAAAGGTGCTGATGCCGGTGCAGTAATCGATCCTAATGCCGATAATTTAATACTGGTGGATGAGAAAGGACAGATAATTCAGGAAGATATGCTTATGGCACTGCTGGCTTTAATTGTATTAAAAGAACGTGGTGGCCCAGTTGTGGTACCTGTAACAGCCCCGAAAATTATTGATAAATTGGCCAGCAGGTATAACAGCAGGGTGGTAAGAACAAAGACGGCAGTGCAGGACCTGCTGGAGCAAATTATTGCTCACGACAGCAAACAGGATAAAAAGCTGCCTCAATTTTTACTAAACTTCGATGCCATGGCAGCCTTAGTTAAGGTGCTTGAGTACTGTGCAAAAAATAATATAAAATTGTCTCAACTGGCAGAAGAAATACCTGCTTTCTTTGTGGCTAAGAAACAGGTACCGGTACCATGGGAAGCAAAAGGCCGGGTTATCCGCCAGCTTATTGAAGAAAAGCCAGGTGAGCTGGAACTGCTTGATGGGGTAAAGGTTTACCACCCGGATGGCTGGACACTGGTGCTGCCTGACCCGGAAGAGCCGGTATGCAGGATTTATAGTGAAGGCAGCAGCATGGAGATAGCAGAAGAATTAACGGATATTTACAGCAGCAAAATTAATAAAATTGCCGGTGAATGAATTTTAAATGCAGAATGTAGATAAATATTCTACATTCTGCATTTTTATAATGCTTTTTAGTTATCCTTTCTTTAATTTCCTGGGTATTCCTTTGAGTTCTGCTGCCAGCATTCCTGTTAAGATTAAACCACAACCAATTAACTGGCTGGTGCTGAGAACTTCACCAGTCAATAGAAAAGCAGTTAAAGCAGCAAAAACAGGTTCCATTGTAAAGATGAGGGCAGTATGAGTGGGGGTGGTAAATTTTTGTACAGTGTTTTGAATTAAGAAAGCCAGGGCTGTTGCTGGTATGGCGGTAAACACAAGGGCAGTCCAAACCGGCTTAGTAAAGGATTCAACCCGGGGAGGGTTTTCTAAAAATATACCAAATATAAAACTGGCTGCAGCCACTGTTGCAATTTGAATTAAAGCCAAAAGGACTGAATCATTATCAGGGGCAAACTTGCCTACTAGAATAATATGCAGTCCAAAGGACAGTGCACAGAAAAAAGTCAGCACATCGCCCAGGTTTATTTCGCTTATACCCTGGTTAAAGGATAAAAGTCCCAATCCTACGGCAGCGCTGACTACCCCTAAAATTGATTGAGCGGTAGGGATGCGTCTGAGCAGTATGGCGGTAAGCAGCGGTACCATTACCACAGACATGCCGGTAATAAAGCCGGACTTAGAAGCTGAAGTATACTTTAGGCCCACCGTTTGAAGGGTGTAGCCGGAAAATAAAAATAAACCAATAAATATGCCGGTAAGTATGGTGGTTAAACTAATGTATTTAAAGCGCTTCCAGTATACTGCAGCCAGAAAGGTAAAAGCCATAGAAAATCTAATGGCGTTAAAGTAATGCGGGGTAATGTTATGCAGGGCGTCCTGGATTACTACAAAAGTAACACCCCATACAAAAGCTACCATTAAAAGGGCCAGGTCTGCCTTTAGCTGCCTATTTAATGCCGTATTCATTGAATTTTGTAACCCTCCTTAATTAAATAGCAGCAATTACCAGCTGATAAAACTAGAATAACAAAAAACAATTTTATTTACCAGCAGGATTTTTAAAAATAAAATCGAATAATTATTCCTGTATATTTATTAATAAAAAGAAATTAGTATTCAGAGGGGGAGTTTTGATTGAAGAAACTATTAAAATTGAGCCTGGCTGCCTTAACTGTGCTGGCCCTAATGATTGCGGTTGTAGGCTGTGGTGGTGAAAAAACAGCTGCCACAGACAGTGAACAGGGGCAAAATGAAGTTAAAGAAAAATTAATTGTTGCTTTTGAACCAACCTTTGCCCCGTTTGAATCCACCGATGAAAACGGTGAGTTTGTGGGCTTTGATATTGATCTAATTAAAGCCATTGCTGAAGAACAGGGAATAGAAATTGAATTAAAGAGCCTTGGCTTTGACGGTCTAATTCCGGCTCTCCAAACTGGTCAGATTGATATTGCAATTTCCGGGATGACCATTAAACCGGAACGTGAGGAGAAAGTGAGTTTTTCCCTTCCATATTATGAAGCTGGGTTAATTATGGCAGTTCGTTCAGACAACAATGAAATTACCAAGCCGGAAGATTTGGCTGGGAAGACAATAGCTGTACAAATCGGAACTACCGGTGCAGATAAAGCTAATGAATTTAAAGAAAAATATGGCGCAAAGGTAAAAACATATAACACCACTGACCTGGTATTTATGGAACTTATTAATGGCGGTGCAGATGCAGTAATTAACGACATTCCAGTTACCAAGCATTATATTGCAGAAAAAGGCAAAGATAAGGTTAAACTGGTTGGTGACCTGCTGCAGGGTGAGTACTACGGCATTGCAGTGGCTAAAAACAACACAGAACTGCTGGAAACCATTAATGACGGCCTGTTAAAGTTAAAGGAAAATGGTAAGTTTGCTGAACTGTACAAGAAATGGTTTGGTTATGAACCACCGGAGTATCTGCCGGGCAGTCCTTCATAACTGGTTTTTACCAAAATTTTAGCTATACCAATGAAATATGCGTAACACCAGGGGTGTTACGCATATTTCATGTAGTTAAGCAGAAGAGGGTGGAATTATGGACGTAATATTGCATGCACTACCATTGATGATAGAAGGAGCAGTAATATCACTGTTAATTACAGTTATAGGCATAGTTTTGGGCAGCATTATCGGACTTATTGCCGGGTTAGCCAGGCTGTCTAAGGTTAAATTGAGTAAAATTTTGGGGACAGCATATGTGGATTTCTTCCGCGGCACGCCGCTGTTTGTGCAGATTATGCTGATTTATTTTGGCATTCCCGGCCTTTTAAACTCATTAAATGAGTACTGGATTTCTGTCAATGGGAATCCCCTGCTGTCAAATACTTCAATGAATATTTGGGTAGCCGCAATTTTATCTATAAGTTTAAATAGTGGTGCCTATATTGCAGAAATTTTTAGGGGTGGTATCCAATCCATTGAGAAGGGACAGATGGAAGCTGCCCGCTCACTGGGAATGACTCATGTCCAGGCCATGCGTTATGTTATTCTACCCCAAGCATTTAAAAGAGTAATCCCTCCCATGGGTAATGAGTTTATTATGCTGTTAAAAGAAACATCACTCCTTTCAGTAATTGGCTTTGAGGAGCTGGCCAGGAAAACCCAGCTGGAAGTAGCCCGTACTTACGCATCCTTTGAATTATGGCTCACTTGTGCTTTTGTTTATTTGGTTATGACTTTTACATTCTCACGGCTGGTAGATAGGCTGGAGAAAAAGTTAGAAACGGAATAATTATAAATAATGTTAAATTTATAAACAAAATTGACAAACTAATTGTTCAATTTATTGACGACAATACTGCTTTTATAATATAATCTTGTTGACTTAGTGTTAAAAAAGGTTAAAAAGGAGGAAAAGGAAACAATGAAAAAGTTTTTACGGGTTGGTATAGTCTCACTGCTTGTGCTGGCTTTAATTGCACTGGCAGGCTGTGGTGGCGGAACCGAAGAAGCAAACAGTGATAATGCTCAGGATAAAAAAGTATTAAAAGTAGGTACTGACGTTGCGTTTCCGCCCTTTGAGTTTGAAGAAGATGGAAAGTATGTTGGTTTTGATATTGATTTAATTAATGCCATTGCAGAAGAAATTGGGTACGAAGTAGATCTTGAACCCATGCAGTTCCAGGGTTTAATTCCTGCCCTTCAGGCTAACAACGTTGATGTTGGTATTGCAGGTATTACAATTACCGAAGAGCGGAAAAAGCAGGTGCTCTTTAGTGATCCCTACATAGATGCTGGTCAGATTATTGCTGTTCGTGCCGATGAAACAGAAATTAAGAGTGTAGATGATCTGGAAGGAAAAGTGCTGGGTGCTAAGATAGGTACCACTGGAGCTAAAAAGGCTGAAGAACTGAAGCAGAGTGGGAAAGTAAAAGAAGTAATGCTTTACGACAATAACCCTGAATCTTATATTGACCTGGAAAACGGAAACGTTGATGCAGTAATTGTTGATAAGCCGGTGGTTGAAAGATACATTGCCACCGAAGGCAAAGGCAAAATTAAGACTGTTGGCGACGTGTTAACCGGTGAAAAGTTTGGTATTGCTGTACCTCAAGGTAAGGAAGAACTTCTTCAGCAGATCAACGAAGCACTGCAGACCCTGAAAGAAAACGGCACTTACGATAACATTTATAATAAGTGGTTTGGCACTGGAGAGTAATTGTTTTACGAGAGATAGTTGAAAAAGCAACATTATAAGAGCGTAACACTGTGTGTTACGCTCTTTAACTGGTAATAAGAAGGGAATGATGGTGTGGATATAAAAACATTGATGACAGATATACTACCATTCCTGGCAGTTGGTGCCGTTGCAACAGTGAAAATTACCATCCTGGCTGTGCTGTTGGGTTTTGTCATTGGTTTATTTTTTGGCTTGATGCGCCTATCAAGGAATAAATTGTTAAGTTCCATAGCCAGGCTTTATATATCTTTAATCCGGGGTACACCGCTGTTGGTGCAGATATTTTTTGTTTATTTTGGCCTTCCCAAGGCCACAGGCCTAAACATTGATGCCTTTGTGGCTGCAACCAGCACACTGGGGGTTAATGCTGGTGCCTATATCGCTGAGATAGTTAGGGCTGGGATTCAATCCATAGAAAAGGGGCAAATGGAAGCGGCAAGGTCGCTGGGTATGACCCATTTCCAGGCTATGCGCTATGTAATCTGGCCCCAGGCTTTTAAAAGGATAGTACCACCACTGGGCAACCAGTTTATTATTACTTTAAAGGATTCTTCACTGCTGTCAGTTATTACAGTGGAAGAGCTGGTGAGGAAAGGACAAATTAAAATCTCCACCACCTTTGCTGCATTTGAGATATGGGCTTTAGTAGGTATAATGTACTGGATTATGGTGCTGGTTATTTCCCAGTGGGTAAATTGGACAGAAGAGAGGTTGAAAGCCGGTGATCATTAAAGTTCAAGATTTATATAAAAACTTTGGAAGCCTGGAAGTATTAAAAGGAATAAATTGTTCCATTAAAGAACAGGAAGTGGTTGTGGTTATCGGGCCTTCCGGCTCAGGTAAAAGTACCTTTTTGCGGTGTTTAAATAAGCTGGAAGAACCCACTTCCGGGACAGTCATTATTGACGGCTATGACATAACAGATCCCAATACCGATATTAATTATGTTCGCCAGGAAGTTGGAATGGTATTCCAGCGGTTTAACCTTTTTCCGCACAAAACTGTACTGGAAAACGTTACCCTGGCCCCAATTAAAGTACGCAATATGCAGAAGGATGAGGCTGAAAAAAAGGCCATTGAGCTGCTGAAAAAAGTAGGCCTTGAGGATAAAGCAAACGCGTACCCAAGTCAGCTTTCCGGTGGACAGCAGCAGAGGGTGGCCATAGCTAGAGCACTGGCTATGCGGCCTAAGATAATGCTCTTTGATGAACCCACCAGTGCCTTAGATCCAGAAATGGTTGGTGAAGTACTGGCAGTTATGAAGCAGCTGGCCCGTGAAGGCATGACAATGGTAGTAGTAACTCATGAAATGGGTTTTGCCCGTGAAGTGGGCGACAGGGTAATTTTTATGGACAATGGCCAGATAGTTGAAGAAGGAACACCAAAAGAAATATTCAGCAACGCGCAAAATCCCAGGACACAATCTTTCCTCAGCAAAATTTTATAATTTTAAAGCGCGTGTAAAAGCACCATGGTAACACGCGCTTTATTAATAACTTATTTTTTTGTCATTTTTTACCTAGCTCGCGGACTTTAAAAGGTCCAAATATTCCTCACCAAGTTTGGTTAAAGAACAGATCCTGCTTTTACCCTCTGAGGTCACGTCAACCAATCCCAAAGCATATAACTGCATAATTATATGATCAAGTACTGCTCTCTTAACCTTAGCAGTCAGTGACAGTTCTTCTTTGTTCATCTTTCCATCGTCAAATAATGCTTTTAAAACGTTATAAGCTTCATCAGGTAACCTGTTCTTGACGCTTTTGAAATATTCAGTCATAGTTATCTCTGTCATGGGGAAATATCACTCCTTTGGATATTAGTTATTTTGCTAGCCATATTATTTCCCCACTAGACAGATATTATTCGTTAGTTACCAGCTGAAGAAATCATTCTTACCGCTAAAAAGCCTGCTGCTGCTCCAAGTAAGCTTAAAAGTATAGAAAGGCTGATATAAAGAATAAATATAAATCTTTTACCAGATTTAATCAGCTGTAAAGATTCCACTGAAAAAGTAGAAAAGGTAGTAAAGGAGCCCAGCATTCCTGTGCCCAGGAAATACATGATATTTTTATTCAGCGGTAGCTGGTATATGCTGCAGCTGTACAAGATACCTAAAGCAAATGACCCTAGCGTATTGACAAATAAGGTGGCCACAGGGAAATCATGTTTGTGTACAAATGACAGTCTGCTTACAGCGTAACGGCTGGCAGCTCCCAGGAAACCTCCTATTCCCACAAAAAGTATTGAGACCATATTATTCATCCCCCGGCAGGCTTTTTAGTATATTTATACGATCAGCTGTCAGCATGCCCAGCAGCGCCAGCAGTAAACCACCTATGATGCTGATGAATACGTATAGGGCTGCAGCTAAATACCGGCTCTGGTTAATTAAATAAAGCACTTCGATGGAAAAAGTAGAAAAAGTGGTATATGAACCTAAAAAACCGGTGGAAAGTGCCAGCCGCAGCCTGGAATTTAGAGAACGGACCTGTAAAAAAGTTAATATACCAAGTAAGTAACACCCCAGAAGATTAACTGCTAAAGTACTTAAAGGCAGATAGCTGTCATTTATGACTATGCTTGTTAAATACCGGCACAAAGCTCCCATAAGTCCACCTAGTCCTACAAATATGTAACTCATTTTTACCTCCGGCAAGTAAAATGTTTCACAAGAAAATTTTATCATCAACTGCTTTCATTGAATATGCCATTAGGCTGGTTTATAATTAAGTATAGAAAAAATAAGTAGGAGTTGTCTATGATTAATCTGCCTGAGCTGAAAAAAAATAAGGGTCATAAAATATGGAAAGTAAAACCTTCCAACTCAACTCTTAGAATTATACTGGCTAACCAGTTAAATATATCGGAACTTCTGGCTCAAATTTTAATTAATAGGGGTATTCATACCGTTGAAGAAGCCCGGGCGTTTTTAGGCAGTGAACTGGATCGACTGCACGATCCTTTATTAATGAAAGACATGGATAAGGCACTGGCAGCGGTAATGGAATGTCTAAAAGGCGGCCGGCCTATTCTCGTTCATGGGGATTATGATGTTGATGGTATTTCTGCCACGGCGTTATTAGTAAATGCCCTGCACCGTCTCGGGGGAGTGGTTGATTACTATATTCCCCACCGTGACCAGGGTTATGGCTTGCATAGCGACACACTGCGCTGGGCGGCAGAAGAAGGTTATCGCCTGATAATCACCGTGGACTGCGGTATTACAGCATTAGAGGAAGCCGAACTGGCAAAAGAGTTAGGCTTAATTCTAGTAATTACTGATCACCATGAACCGGGAGAACAGCTCCCGGATGCCGATGCGGTAGTTAACCCCAAAAGAGCAGACTGCCGTTACCCCTTTAAAGAACTGGCAGGCGTGGGGGTAGCTGTGAAACTTGTACAGGCTGTTTATAGAGAAGTGGAACTGCCCAATGATGCCTGGTACGATTTGTTGGACGTGGCCTGCTTGGGAACAGTGGCAGATGTTGTTCCTCTGCTGGGTGAAAACAGGATCATTGTTAAACATGGTTTAGAACAGTTAAGAATCAGCCCTAACCTGGGGTTGGCTGCTTTAAAAGAAGTAAGTGGTGTGGCTAATAGGCAAATTAATACCTCGGATGTTGGGTTTGCCTTGGCACCTCGCCTTAATGCTGCCGGAAGAATTGCTGACCCGCGGTTGGGAGTAGAACTGCTGTTATGCCCGGAACCGGAAAGAGCCAGGAAAATCGCCTGTGAACTGGATGCCAATAACAGGGAAAGACAAAACATTGAAATGCAGGTACTGGAAGAAGCGCTGGCCATGCTGGAGGAGCACCCGGAGTACCTGGAAAAAAAGGTGCTGGTGCTTGCATCTGATAGATGGCATCCCGGTGTTATAGGTATTGTGGCTTCCAGGCTGCTGGAACGCTTTTACCGGCCGGTTCTGCTGATTTCCTTAGATGGAGAAGAAGGGAAAGGGTCTGCCCGCAGCATAGAGGGCCTGCATTTATACAATGCACTGGATTACTGCAAAGACTTACTGGTTAATTATGGAGGCCATGAAAAAGCTGCAGGTTTTTCAATTATGGCAAAAGAAGTTGACAGCTTAAGAGAAAAAATTAACCAGTATGCAGATGAAGTTCTGGACGAGGAAGCACTGGTGCCAAGTATAACTGTGGATAAGGTGGTTTCCCTTGAAGAACTTAATACCGAAGTAGTAGAAGAAATGGCCAAGCTGTCACCCTTTGGCTGCTGCAACCCGGGCCCAATACTGGGGTGCCGGGGAGTTCAAATGATTGACTGGCGGGCTGTGGGCGACAATCAAAACCACTTAAAAGTTAGGGTTCGGGGGAACAGGGCTGTTCTTGATGGAATTGGTTTTAACCTTGCTGCCTATGGGGAAATGCTGGCGGCGGGTAAAAAAGTAGATGTGGCTTTTGCTCCGGAAATAAATGAGTGGAACGGCCGCCGCTCAGTACAATTAAAAATTAAAGATATATCCCACCATGCAGTAATCCGAAATGAAGGTATAAGCTGTGAATATTTTTCAGAAGATATAACTCGATTCTCCCAGAAGCTGCTGAAGAATAAGAAATTACGTTTATCCAGCCCGGATTATTTGCTGGAAAAGTTGGAATCTTACAAGAAAATTGGACCGGTGGATGAACCTGTTAAAGAGATAACCACTGAATTCTGGGATAAAGTTACCCTGCATGATTACAGGGATTGTCCCGATCGCCTTAGTACTTTAGTAAATTTTATAGATGATAGTTCAGTGGTAATATTAGCAACAAGCGGCTACCAGGTTGTAGAACTGGCCCATACCATTGTATTAAGGAAGCCGGAATTGGCGCACCGGGTTGGTTTTTTCTGCCGGGGAATGCCTGGAGAAACCATGGAATATATCAGGCACCTGGCAACACCCGAATCCGGCGTTGTGCTGGTAACAACCCCGGGATTGGTTAAAAAATTGGGGCTTAAAAATATGGGTAAGGTAATATTGTATTACCCTCCATTCAGTGCTAAAGATCTGCAGACTGCTGCTGAAGTTACCGGGGTTAACGGTGATCTATATTTTATGTTTGGAACAGAGGATATTGCTGCTGCCACTAAGGCGCTGTCGACCTTAGCACCGGAAAGGGACTGTTTGGTGGCCCTATACAGGTATTTAATCCGCCGTGTGGGAATGAATAAAGTGCTTGCATTATCAGCAGATGAATTAATGGCCCCTTTAACTGAAGATGGCGGGGCTTTGGTTGAGGATTATACAGTGGCATTGGCCCTGAAAATTTTTGCAGAATTGGAACTTTTAAAGTTTGGTTACAAAAATGGCAGGTATCACGTCAAAATGCTTCCCAGGCCCAGTCACAAACTGGATTTAGAAATATCAGATACCTTCCGCTGGTCTAATAACATAGCACTGGAAGGCCTGCAGTTTGTATCAATAATAGTTAGTGGAAATTTGAAATTTCTTACAAAACTGCCATGTCTATAGCAACAGGAAGGGGTAATAAAATTGGACTTAAAGTCGGTAATAAGAATTATACCTGATTTTCCAAAACCGGGAATAAGCTTTAAAGATATAACTACCCTGCTGAAAAACGCTGAAGCTTTTCAATATGCTGTGAAAGAGCTTGCTGATCGATGCCGTCACCTGAATGTGGAGCTTGTGGCTTGTCCAGAAGCCCGGGGATTTGCACTAGGGGCACCTCTTGCTTATGAACTGGGGGCTGGTGTAATACTGATGCGCAAACCGGGAAAACTCCCCGGTGAAGTTTTGCAGAGCAAATATCAGCTGGAGTATGGTGAAGACGCCCTTGAGGCTCACAAAGATGCTGTTAAAGAGGGGCAAAGGGTTCTGCTGGTTGATGATCTACTGGCCACAGGCGGAACGGTGGCAGCAGCGGAAAAGCTGGTAAAACAGCTGGGCGGCAAAGTAGTGGGTGCTGCCTTTATAATAGAACTGACAGATTTAAAAGGTAGAGAAAAGCTGGGTAAATATGATATAATATCACTTATTCAATATGATATTTAGTTTATGAAATTAATTATTATCTTTTTAGTATAACCCGGTACCACAGAAGTGATGCCGGGCTTAGCAACGTTTCGGTATAGGAGAAGACGTAAGGGGGGGAATAACGGTGTCCTTGTCACAAATTATTGATAAAGTAAAAAGCTATAATCCCAATGCGGACATCGCTTTCCTCCGCAAAGCATATAGATATGCGGAATGGGCACATTTTGGGCAAAAAAGAAACTCCGGTGAAGATTTTTTTGTACATCCTGTGGAAGTTGCTAAGATTTTAGCTGACCTGCAGCTGGATACAAAAACACTGGCAGGTGGACTTCTGCACGATGTGGTGGAAGATACCGGTGTTACGTTAGAAAATATAAAAAATGAGTTTGGGGAAGATGTTGCATTACTGGTTGATGGAGTAACAAAGTTAAAAAAACTGGAGTTTAAAAGCAAGGAGGAACGGCAGGCGGAAAATTTACGGAAGATGTTTCTGGCCATGGCCAAAGACATAAGGGTAGTTTTAATTAAATTAGCCGACCGCCTGCACAACCTTCGAACTTTAAAATACCAGTCCGAAGAAAAGCAGAGGGAAAAAGCGGAGGAGACGCTGGATATTTTTGCCCCCCTGGCCCACCGCTTGGGAATTTATCGTATTAAGTGGGAACTTGAGGATATTTCCTTTAGATACCGCCACCCGGAAGAGTATTACAAGTTAAAAGAACTGGTTGCTGCCACCAGGAAAAAGCGAGAAGAATTTATTCAGCAGGTTATTAATGCATTAAGTGAACGATTAAAGGAAGTGGGCATTAAGGCAGAAATACACGGCCGGCCTAAAAACTTTTATTCTATTTATAAAAAGATGAAAGATCAAAAAAAGGATTTCACTGAGATATTTGATGTGCTGGCTGTTCGTATACTGGTGGAAACGGTTAAGGACTGTTATGGTGCTTTAGGAATAGCTCACACTATGTATAAACCTATACCAGGCCGTTTTAAAGATTATATAGCTATGCCAAAGACAAACATGTATCAATCTCTGCATACTACTGTGATAGGCCCAGAGGGAGAGCCTTTTGAAATACAAATAAGAACTTATGAAATGCACAGTACTGCAGAATACGGGATTGCTGCTCATTGGCGGTATAAAGAAGGGTCAACACATAGAGTAATTGATGAAGCAGATAAGAAACTGGCCTGGCTGCGGCAGCTGTTAGAGTGGCAGAAAGATTTACGAGATGCCCGGGAATTTATGGAAGGGCTTAAAATAGATATTTTTTCCCACTCGGTTTTTGTTTTTACCCCAAAGGGTGATGTTGTGGAACTGCCGGCCGGTTCCGTTCCCATAGATTTTGCCTATCGCATTCATACAGATATTGGACACCGCTGTATTGGGGCCAAAGTTAACGGTAGAATAGTGCCCCTTGATTATAAACTTAAAAACGGCAACATCGTGGAGATAATCACCAGCAAAAACAACAGGCCCAGTCGGGACTGGCTTAACATTGTTAAGACTTCCCAGGCCAAGGCCCGCATTCGTCAATGGTTTAAGCGGGAAGAAAAAGAGGAAAATATTGTGAAAGGAAAAGAATTGCTGGAGCGTGAAATTAAAAAACAGGGGCTGGATTTATCTATTATTTTAAAAAATGATAAAGAACTGCTTGTAGTTGGTCAAAAATACAGCCTTTCCAGTGTAGATGATGTATTTGCGGCCATTGGGAGCGGCCAAATAACTGCATTAAATATTCTAAGCCGCCTGAAAGAAGAGCTTAATATTAATGACAGCGAAGAGATTGACACGGAGGAATACTTATCTAAAGTTAACAGGAGTAAGTGGGGCAAGCCTACACAGGGTATCAGGGTAAAAGGAATAGATAATATCTTGACCAGGCTGGCTCACTGCTGCAACCCTGTTCCCGGGGATGAAATTGTGGGATATATTACCCGGGGCAGGGGGGTTTCAATCCACCGGGCAGACTGTAAAAACTTGTTAGAACTCCAGGAAAATGATCCTGATAGAATGGTGGAAGTGGTTTGGGATAAGGATTTTCAATCCGAGTTCCAGGTTAAGCTGGAGGTTTCAGGAATTGACCGGCCCGGCTTGTTAAATGATGTGCTGACAGTGCTGGTAGAAATGAAAATTAACACTAACTGGGTTACTGCCCGTACCCGGAAAAACGGGATGGCTACCATTGAACTGGCGCTGTATTTGAAAAGTCTTGAACAGCTTGAGTATGTTGTAAATAAGATAATGCGTGTTAAAGATGTTTATGGTGTACGGAGAGTGGCAGGAGGCCAAACTTTGGTTCATTGATACTGGAGGGAGCAGTATTGCGTGCAGTGGTACAAAAAGTCAGCAGCAGTTCGGTTGCTGTTGACAACCAGGTTGTAGGTAAAATTGACAAGGGATTGGTAGTGCTGCTTGGAGTAGGGCATAACGACACAGAGAAAGATGTTAATTACCTGGCGGAAAAAATTGCCGGACTGAGAATATTTGAAGATGAAAATGATAAGTTAAACCTTTCAGTATTAGATATCGGTGGAGAAGTACTGGTTGTTTCCCAGTTTACATTATACGGTGACTGCCGACGGGGGCGCCGGCCGAGCTTTTCCAGTGCTGCCCCACTGGCAGAAGCCAAAGAACTGTACCATAAGTTTGTCAGCAAACTTAAGGAATTAGGACTTGAAGTGGCTACCGGTAAATTTCAGGAACACATGGTTGTTAATATTGTTAATGACGGCCCCGTTACCCTGCTTCTGGATAGTAAAAAAGAATTTTAGTGGATGGGGGAATAACTTTGATCATTGAAGTATTACCTGTAGGACAATTGGATGCCAACTGCTATATTTTAGCCTGTGAGGAAACCAGGGAAGCAGCAATTATTGATCCCGGCGGTGATGCCGGCGATATTTTAGACCTGGTAAAGCGCCTGGACGTTAAGCCTAAATATATAATTTGTACCCACGGTCATGTGGACCATATAGCAGCAGTTGGCCAGGTAAAAGAATCCACTAGTGCTCAGGTGCTGATTCACAAAGATGATGCTGATATGCTTACCAATCCAGAAAAAAACCTGTCTGTATTTGTAGGTCAGAATGTCTCATTAGAACCTGCAGATAAGCTGCTTTCCGAAGGTGATGTAATAAAGCTGGGTAATTTAGAACTGGAAGTAATAAGTGTACCGGGGCATACCAGGGGTGGAATATGTATAAAGGTTAAAGATGTGGTATTCACCGGGGATACCCTGTTTGCAGGTTCCATAGGCAGGTCTGACTTTCCTGGAGGTAATCACAGTGAACTGGTAAGGGGAATTAAAGAAAAGCTGTTGACCCTGCCAGGTCAGACCCGTGTGTATCCAGGCCATGGTCCTGATACATTAATTGAACAGGAAGAAAGACATAACCCCTTCATACAGTAAAATTAAGGGCGCTTTATGCGCCCTTAATGTATACCTTTAAAATTATTTTTTGCCAAATGATAAAAATCTTCCAACGTACCGCTGGCATCGGGCTTAAAAGGGGAATCGCCCCGGTCAATTAAGCAGTCGGTAACTAAATATGTTTTCATTCCCAGCTTGCTGGTCACCAAATCTTCTATTGTGTCGTTTCCCACCATTAATGCTTCATGGGGCTCGATCTGAAGCTGGTCTAGGATTTCAGTATAATAATTTATATTGGGCTTGCAGAAATGACTGTGCTCATAGGTAGTAATAATTTCCCACGGCAGATCATCAATTCCTGCCCAGCGCATCCTAGCTTTAGTGGCAGCCATAGGAAAAATCGGATTTGTAGCCAGCACCAGTTTGTAGCCCTTTTCAGCCAGCAGTGAAACTGTTTTCCTAGCCAGGGGTGTGGGGGATGTGAACCGGTGCAGTTTGGGAAACTTATTGCTGTAGAAGCTGTCAAACATGGCCATCATTTCTTCCTGGGTATGATTAATAAGGGGAATAAATGTTTCCATAAAAACTTGTTCGTTTGTTGCTTCTTTCCTGTTGTCTTTAATCATAGCAGTGGTGGCCTGCCAGATGTACTTTTTAAAATCCTCCGGCGGGTAGTGGTCCTTAAAGTCGCCGGTAAGCAGTTTAAAATACTCATTTGTAAAAACATCCGTTTCCATTGGCAGCAAAGTGCCGTCTAAATCAAAGAGAACAGCCTTTATCATTGCACATACCTCACCTATTAGTGTTTGTGATTATCGTCATGGTTATGGCGGCACCCGCATGAACAGCTATTTTTTTTGCTAATACCTGCTAATTCCAGCTGATTAATTACCTGCTGGCGTATACCTTTAAGATATATTTGCCGCAATTTTTGCTGTTCTTTCTTTTCGTCTTCTGTTAGTCCTTCGCTGCGCTGTTTACGAGCCAGGGCATTTATTCGACCTACCAGTTCTTTGGTAATAGTCATATAAGAAATCACCTCAACCACCATTATATCCAAAAGCTGCGTATATTTAAAGAAAGTTTGCAGCTTAAGAGAACTTTTTAGGCTCTTCATACGCCAAATAAGTAGGGGAAGATGATAATGATAGATGAACTGATGGTAAAAAAGCAGCCAAAGGAGATGGTTATGATATAAGGAGTAATATAATTGTTTTAAATGAAGAAGTTAAATACCCAGGACCCGGCCTGGCCAAAGTTATAAAGGAATTTACCCAGTAGGCTTGTTGACATTTATTCGTTGTTTTATTACAATTTTCATAGTATGACTATAACTGTTAACTCGATGACCGGGAAAGTAGGCGCACACATCCCTGGCCAGGGAGGATGGGTCTTGACTGGAAGCCCATCTGCAGGGAGGTTCGTTGAAAGACACCCGGGAGAGGCCGCTGAACGATGTACAGCATCTATTAGGCTGGCCCGGTGGATCCGTTATCGCCATTAAAGTGGAACGATTGCGTTCAAGCAGGGTGGCACCACGGGAATTGTCCCGTCCCTGGGTATGCTTTTGCATAACTAGGGACGGGTTTTAAAATTTATGTATGTAATAGGAGTTAAATTGTTAGTTCGGGGGTGTTAAAGTGCTGACCAACAGGCCCCGGGGAACCAATGATATTATTCCCGGAGAGGTTGAAAAATGGCAGTTTGTAGAGGATGTAATCAGGGATGTATGCCGCACCTATGGTTACAGGGAAATCCGCACACCTATATTTGAACATACTGAACTTTTTAAGCGTGGGGTAGGCGAAACCACCGACATAGTGGAAAAAGAAATGTATACCTTTATAGACCGCGGGGAACGGAGCGTTACCCTGCGTCCTGAAGGAACTGCCGCTGTAGTAAGGGCTTACCTGGAAAATAAACTTTACACCGGACCGCAGCCGGTAAAACTTTACTATATAGGTCCCATGTTCCGCTATGATCGGCCCCAAGCCGGACGGTACCGCCAGTTTCACCAATTTGGAGTAGAGGTGCTGGGTGCTCACAGTCCTGGCATTGATGCCGAAGTAATTGCAATGGCCATGGAAGTCTACAAGCGCCTGGGATTAAGAGGCCTGGAACTGCATATTAACAGCCTGGGGTGTCCAGAGTGCCGGCCCAAGTTAAGAGAGCGCCTTAAAGAATTTTTACATACCAGGCTTGACCAGTTCTGCCCAACCTGCCAGGATCGTTTTGAACGAAACCCAATGCGAATCTTGGATTGTAAAAACGAAAAGTGCAGGGCCCTGGCTGCTGGTGCACCTACGACATTGGACTGCCTCTGTGATGAATGTTCTGCATTTTTTGAGGCTGTAAAAGAACACTTGGAAGATTTAGGCATTGAATATGTGGTAGATAAAAAACTGGTAAGGGGATTAGACTATTACACCCATACAGCCTTTGAAATAATGGCCCCGGGAATTGGTGCCCAGAGTTCTGTAGGCGGCGGCGGACGTTACAATGGTTTGGTGGAACAATGCGGTGGGAAGGATACACCCGGAATTGGATATGCCCTAGGCCTGGAACGAATAATATTAACCATGGAACAGCAGGGTGTTAAATTTCCACCGGCATGGCGGCCGGATATTTTTGTTGTTACTGCCTGTGCAGAAGCAGAACGCACTGCTTTTAAACTGCTGTCTAAACTCCGGGAAAAAGGATATAAAGCTGATAAAGATTATAATGGGAGAAGTTTAAAGGCCCAGATGAAATATGCTGGAAAGTTAAATGCTCGTTATACTGCTATTCTAGGTGAAAATGAACTCAAAAATGGTACTGCAATGATGAAAGACATGAACACTGGTGAACAGCAGGAAATACCAGTGGACAAAATACCCGAGTTGCTGGGAGGTAAGTAAGATGGAGTTTATGCAGGGATTAAAACGTACTCACTACTGCGGTAAAATTAACAGCGACAGCATTGGAGAAGAAGTTGTACTCATGGGCTGGGTACAGCGTCGGCGTGACCACGGCGGGTTAATTTTTGTAGACCTGCGTGACCGCTATGGAATAGTACAGGTGGTTTTCAGCCCTGATGTTAACGAAGAGGCTTTTCATAAGGCAGAAATGATCAGAAATGAGTGGGTACTGGCAGTAAAAGGTAAGGTTTCTAAACGACCGGAAGGAACAGAAAACCCAAAGATGGCCACAGGTACCATAGAGGTTTATGCCCATACCTTAGTTGTTTTGAACAAAGCCAAGACACCACCATTCTATATTGAAGATGGTGTAGATGTGGATGAAAATGTACGGTTGAGATATCGCTATCTTGACCTGCGCCGCCCTGAGATGCAGCGGGCAATGATTTTACGTCACCGGGCTGCAAAAGCGGTACGTGATTTTCTCGACAGCCATGACTTTTTAGAAATTGAAACACCCATGCTTACAAAGAGTACCCCGGAAGGCGCAAGGGACTACCTGGTACCCAGCAGGGTCAACCCAGGAAAATTTTATGCCCTTCCCCAATCACCACAGATCTTTAAGCAGCTGTTGATGCTGTCTGGTATGGAGCGTTACTTCCAGATTGTGCGCTGTTTTAGAGATGAAGACTTAAGATCTGACCGGCAGCCTGAGTTTACCCAGGTAGACTTGGAAATGTCTTTTGTAGACAGGGAAGACGTTATGGATTTAATGGAAGAAATGATAGCCCAATTGGTAAAAGAGACCGTTGGTGTTGAGGTGCCTAGGCCTTTTCCCAGAATGTCTTATCGTGAGGCTATGGATCGTTATGGTACAGACAAGCCTGACATTCGTTTTGGTATGGAAATTAAAGATATTACCCCGGTGGCTGCTGGGTGTGATTTTAAAGTATTTAGTTCTGCAGCTCAAAACGGCGGCCAGGTTAGGGGAATAAATGCTAAGGGCTGCGGCAGTTTCAGCCGTAAGGATATCGACGATCTGACAGCTTTTGTATCCATATACCAGGCTAAAGGTTTAGCTTACTTCTATGTTAACGAGAATGGTGTAAAGTCTCCCATAGCCAAGTTTTTTAAACAAGAAGAGATTAATGCCATTTTAGAAAAAATGGAAGCAGAGCCAGGGGACCTATTATTGTTCGTAGCTGATAAACCAAATGTGGTGGCAGCGGCGCTGGGTGCGCTGCGGGTTAAACTGGCTCAGCATTTAGATATTATTCCCAAAGACACTTATAAATTTTTGTGGGTAGTAGACTTCCCGCTGCTGGAATATGATGAAGAAGAGAAGCGCTATGTAGCCATGCACCACCCATTTACAGCACCGCTTGATGAAGATGTGGAACTGCTGGACAATCAACCGGAAAATGCCCGGGCTAAGGCTTATGACCTGGTGCTAAATGGAGTTGAAATAGGCGGAGGCAGTATTAGGATATACCGCCGGGACATTCAAGAGAAAATGTTTAAAGCTATCGGTCTCACAGAAGAAGAAGCCAGGATAAAATTTGGTTTTATGCTGGATGCCTTTGAATATGGTGCACCCCCTCATGGCGGAATTGCCTTTGGCTTTGACCGCCTGGTAATGCTGCTGGCAGGTAAAAACAGTATAAGAGATGTTATTGCCTTCCCCAAAACTGCCAGTGCCACATGCTTAATGACCGGTGCCCCGGATTTTGTAGACAGGAGCCAACTGCGGGAACTGCACATCAAGAGCACGGCTGCAGTTAATGACAGCAGCAAACCGGAAGAATAAAAACTAAAAAAAATATGTATTTTTTGGTTCTTGCCAACAAATCGATACTGTGTTAACATAATTACTGTAGACAATAAGTTAACAAAACTAACAATTATTAGCATCCCTGCTGTGTACGTATTCATCCTGAAGTTTTGAGCCAACACCATAATATAAGGGAGTCCGGTCTCTGATTGTGAGTAGTGCATGCCTTACAAGTAAAGTAAGGAACCATGAAAGCAGTCAGGAGGGCACCCACTTTTGTGAGGACGGGTTCAATAAACTCTGGATGAGTACGGCATTGGTGGGGTAATACTATTGAACGGAAAAACTTGCTTGGCTGCGGCCAAGCTTTTATTATTGTTTAGGTATTTACCGGGGAAAACGATAGCCGGCAAATTCAAAGAACGACGGAGTGTAAATACCTTGGCGGTTAATTTTAGATTTTAAGTGGGTGAAGTGTTAAAATTGACAGTACACAGGTTTTCACGTACAGAAATGCTGATAGGTAAAGAAGGATTAGAAAAATTAAAAAACAGCAGGGTTGCTGTTTTTGGTGTGGGTGGAGTTGGATCCTTTACTGTAGAAGCATTGGCAAGAGCAGGTGTTGGAGAACTGGTGCTGGTTGACTTTGATAGTGTAGATATAACAAATATCAACCGGCAGATTCATGCCCTGGACACTACCGTTGGCCGATCTAAAGTAGAGCTTATGGCTGAAAGGGTAAAACTGATTAACCCGCGGATAAAGGTAACTCCAGTAAAGGAAATGTATACACCTCAAGACGGTCAAAAGCTGCTTAGTGATGACATTGATTATGTTGTTGATGCCATAGATGATGTAGCAGGTAAGCTGGATTTGATAAAAAAGTGTGTAGAAAAGGGAATACCAATAGTATCCAGCATGGGAACAGGCAATAAGCTTGATCCTACCAGGTTTAAAGTTGCTGACATTTCCAAAACCTCGGTATGCCCGCTGGCCAGGGTGGTGAGACGGGGACTTAAAAAAGCAGGTATTTACCAGGGAGTAAAAGTTGTATATTCTACCGAAAAACCAATAAAAGCTGAAAATGGTACTGGTGGTTCAGAAAAACAGGTGCCAGCAAGCATTTCTTTCGTCCCGGCTTCAGCCGGCCTAATATTAGCCAGTGTTGTTATTAGAGATTTGATTTTATAATGAGAATATTTAGAAATTTGACAAGTACTTTTAGTAGGCATTATAATGTAGAGCTGTAGAAACAATTTACGTTTTGGCATAATATAGAGATTTAACTGTATATTATCCAGAGAAAGGGGCGAGTCTCTCTTGGCAAGTGAAAACATCATGATTCTCAGTGATGCAGATTTCAAGGAAAAAGTCAGCAGCAGTGATGTGCCGGTACTGGTTGATTTCTGGGCCGACTGGTGTGGTCCCTGCAAAATGGTTGCACCAGAGTTGGAAAAGCTGGCTGATGAAATGACCGGAAAAGTAAAAGTTGCAAAAATTAATGTTGACGAAAACCGCAGCACACCAGGCGAATACCAGGTAATGAGCATTCCCACTATGATTCTTTTTAAAGATGGTAAAGAAGTTGAGCGTGCCATTGGTTTCCGCAAGGCTGAAGAACTGAAACAAATGATTGAGAAGCACTTATAATGTTTATTCTTGTACATAAAATTACTAATTGTTCACAGAGCACGTGAGAGCACGTGCTCTTTTAATTTATTTAGTAATAGCGCCGAGTATGTTTGAAGAGCGCAGCGGCCTGCTGCGCAGGCGCGCGGAGGCTTAAGCGTTCGTTCAAGTATATGTACCGGCGTGTTTTCGGGGTGTAAATATCTTGGCGGTGATAGGACCAGTATTGGAGGGATGTACTTGCTTTTTTACCCTGAACACCTTCCTTTGGCGGCAAGGATGAGGCCGCGCAGCCTGGATGAATTTATAGGTCAAAAGCACATCCTGGCAAAAGATAAACTTTTGTACCGGGCAATTAAAGCCGGGCGCTTGGGTTCAGCTATATTTTATGGCCCGCCGGGAACCGGTAAAACAGCTTTGGCAGAGATTATTGCTTATACTTCTCACCGGCCCTTCGAGCGTTTAAATGCGGTAACATCCGGGGTGAAAGATATAAGAAAAGCAGCTGAAAAGGCGCACAGCAGTGGGCCGGTAATATTATTCCTGGATGAAATACATCACCTGAATAAAAGCCAGCAGGATGCTCTACTGCCCTTTGTGGAGCAGGGATTAATTACTTTAATAGGTTCCACCACCGAGAATCCATATTTTGAAGTTAATAATGCCCTGCGTTCCCGTTCTACCATTTTTCAATTTAAGCCGCTGCACCCTGATGATATTAAACAAATAATTAATAATGCCCTTAAGGATAAAGAACGAGGGTTGGGTAAGTATAAGGTAAACTTAACCGCTGATGCACTGGAACATTTAACAGAAGCCTGCGGAGGGGATGCCCGTTCCGCCCTTAATGCCCTGGAATTAGGGGTCCTTACCACTGAACCAGATGAAAATGGAGTAATAAATTATAACCTGAAGGTGGCGGAGGAATGTTTACAAAAGAGCAAGTTGAAATATGACAAGGCCGGTGACAGCCATTATGACGTAGCTTCTGCGCTCATTAAGTCTATCAGGGGCAGTGATCCTGATGCCGCTCTTCACTACCTGGCCAGGATGCTGGCAGGGGGAGAGGATGTAAAATTTATTGCCCGCCGCTTAGTAATTAGTGCAGCCGAGGATGTCGGCCTGGCGCAGCCCCAAGCCCTACAATTGGCCAGTGCAGCTGCCCAGGCGGTACAATTTGTGGGTATGCCTGAAGCAAGAATAATACTGGCCGAAGTGGCTATATACCTGGCGTTATGTCCTAAAAGCAATTCAGCATACCAGGCCATAGATTTAGCATTAAAAGATGTCAATGACAAAGACTGTGGGACAGTACCGCTTCACCTCCGGGATGCCCATTACAGTGGGGCGGTAAAATTAGGACATGGAATTAATTATAAATACCCTCACGATTATCCCGGGGGCTGGGTTCAACAGCAGTACCTACCGGATAAACTGGTGGGAGTTGAATACTACCGCCCAAAAAATTACGGGGTAGAGCAGAAATTAAAAGAAAAACTTACACTTATAAAACAACAAAAAGAGAATGTGTAAAACCTCAATAAGCTGCCATCATATTAGCTGCATGGCAGCATTTCTATTTTATTAAAGAAAAATATCCAACCACTTTACTCGGAATTATAATTGACACTGGTAACAAGCGTATGCTAATATAAAACTGAGCTAAAACCTAGTAAAAAACTAGGGATTTTATGGGGGTGGTTTTTTGAAGCTGACCACCAAAGGACACTATGGCCTAAAAGCAATGTACGACCTAGCCCTGCACTATGGCGACAATCCTATTCCTTTAAAAACAGTGGCTGAGCGCCAGCGGGTACCTGAAAATTACTTGGAGCAGTTAATTGCTGTTCTGCGCAGGGCAGGGTTGGTTAAAAGTGTACGAGGAGCTCAAGGGGGCTATATATTAGCCAAGCGCCCGGAAGAAATTACAGTTGGTGATGTTATCAGAGTGTTAGAAGGGCCGATAGCACCTTTAGAATGTGTCAGTGAGGAGTATATAGGAGATTGTGATCAATTTCATTATTGTATCACCCGGAATGTTTGGGCTAAAGTTAGAGACAGTATAGTAGAAGTGCTGGATTCTATCAGCCTGGCCGATATGTGCCGTGAAGCTGAAGAAATAAAGCAGTCTAAGGAGTAAGTTTCAGTATAAGAGGAGGCTTGTTTAATATGCGCAAAGTTTACTTTGACCATGCTGCTACTACACCGGTAGACCCTGCAGTGGCTGAGCTGGTGATGAAGTATACCACTGAGCATTTTGGTAACCCTTCCAGCATTCACAATTTTGGTAGGGAAGTTAAAAAAGCAGTAGAACATGCCCGGGAACAAGTTGTAAAAGCTATTGGAGCCTCGCATGTGGGAGAAATTGCATTTTGCAGCGGCGGCACTGAAGCGGCGAACATGGCAATACGTGGTGCTGCTTATGCTAACAAGCAGAAAGGTAATCATATTATTACCACCGCAGTGGAGCATCACTGTGTACTGTCAACATGTGAGCAGCTGGCCAAAGAAGGGTTTGAAGTAACTGTTCTCCCTGTGGACCAATACGGAAGGGTTAGTGTTGAAGATGTAAGGAATGCCTTAACTGATAAAACAATTTTGGTATCTATAATGCACGCCAATAATGAAGTGGGTACCATTATGCCCATTGCCGAGATTGGTAAAATGCTGAAAAGCCAGGATCGTAAAATTATTTTCCATACAGATGCGGTACAGAGTATAGGTAAGCTTCCGGTGAATGTAGATGACCTTAATGTGGACATCCTTACCTTTTCCGGCCACAAAATTTACGGTCCTAAAGGAATAGGTGCCATGTACCTGCGCCGGGGCACATGGTGGCAGCCAATAATGTATGGTGGCGGCCAGGAGCGCAGACGCCGTCCCGGAACGGAAAATGCACCGGGCATTATCGGACTGGGCAAAGCCGTGGAAATTGCTGTGGAAAATAGAGAAGAATATGCTGAAAAGCTGACCAAGCTGCGGGAAAAACTGGTGGACAGGGTGCTTAACAGCATTCCTAACGTAAAGTTAAACGGTCACCCCACTGAATGTATTCCAGGTCATGCCAGCTTCTGTTTTGAATTTATTGAAGGGGAGTCTATGCTGCTGTCTCTGGATATGCTGGGTATAGCCATTTCCAGCGGGTCAGCCTGCACGTCTGGTTCACTGGAGCCATCTCATGTACTGCTGGCTATGGGTATTCCAAAAGAAATTGCTCACGGCAGCCTGAGAGTTTCTATGGGTAAGTACAACACAGAGGAAGATGTTGATTATTTTGTTGACAACTTAATACCCATTATAGAGAGGCTCAGAAAAATGTCGCCCCTTGCCGGCAGCGCTTCCTGCACACCTTGTGCTTGTGCTTCTTGTGATGAGAATAAAAAATAAATTTATGAGCATAAATTGATGGGGGAGGAGTGGATAATAAATGTACAGTGATAAAGTGATGGATCATTTCACCAATCCGCGGAATGTAGGGGAAATCCCAGATGCCGATGCAGTGGGACAGGTTGGCAACCCCAGCTGTGGGGATATTATGAAGATTTATTTAAAAATAAAAGAAGATAAGATAGTGGATATTAAATTTCAAACCTTTGGCTGCGGTGCAGCTATCGCTACCAGCAGTATGGTTACTGAAATGGCCAAAAATAAAACACTGGATGAAGCATTAAAAATCACAAATAAGGCAGTGGCAGAAGAGTTGGACGGTCTTCCTCCCCAGAAGATGCACTGCTCCAACCTGGCAGCCGATGCCCTGCACGCAGCAATAGAGAATTACCGCAAAAAACAGAAGGGTGAGTAGGTGAAAGAATTTTGAGTAATAAAAAGAGGGTTGTTGTGGCTATGAGCGGCGGAGTGGACAGTTCTGTCACCGCCGCTTTATTACAGCAGCAGGGATATGAGTGTATTGGAGTAACAATGCAGATATGGGAACCAGATGTGACTGTGGTAAATGATGACTACGTCGGGTGCTGTTCACTGACAGCAGTGGATGATGCCAGGCGGGTGGCAGACAAGCTTGGCATACCCTATTATGTTCTCAATTTCCGGGATATATTTGAAAAAACAGTTATAGATTATTTCACTAATGAATACCTTCAAGGCCGCACCCCTAATCCCTGCATTGCTTGTAATCGTTATGTTAAATTTGATGCCCTGTTGAAAAAAGCTGCTGCCTTGGGAGCGGACTACATTGCTACCGGCCATTATGCCCGGTTAGGTTATTCAGACCAGTATAAACGCTGGGTTATTAGAAAAGCAGTAGATGAAAGAAAAGATCAAACCTATGTATTATATAACATGACACAGCATCAAATTGCCCACACACTAATGCCCCTAGCCGATTACACCAAGGACGAGGTGCGTAAAATAGCGGCCGAACTGGGATTTTCCACTGCTTCTAAACCTGAAAGTCAGGAAATATGTTTTGTTCCCGGCAACGATTATCGAAAATTTTTAGAAGAAAGGACCGGCGGAGGGTTTAAAAAAGGTCCATTTTTAGATTTAGAGGGTAATGTTCTTGGCGAACACAAGGGTATACCTTATTATACCATTGGCCAGCGCCGGGGCCTGGGCATAGCTGCCGGAAAAAGAATGTATGTGGTAGACATTGATCCCGAACGCAATGCTGTAATTTTGGGTCCGGAAGAAGCTGTTTTTTCCAGGGGACTGATATCTTCTGACAATAACTTTATCTTATTTGAAAAGTTAACAGAACCGGTGAAAGTAGAAGCGCAGGTAAGGTATAATTCCAAACCGTCACCAGCCGTTATCAGCCCCATGCCGGAAGGAAGGGTTAAGGTGTTATTTCATCAGCCGCAGCGGGCTGTCACCCCTGGACAGTCGGTGGTCTTCTACCAGGGAGATTACCTGATTGGTGGTGGAATAATTGAAAAAAGTCTTAATCATTAATACGGCGAGGTTTTAAAAGACCTCGTCTTTTTTAACCGGAGAAAACGATAGCCGGCAAATTCTAAGAACGACGCAGTACGTTTGCTAATTAACAACCTGTTAAACTGTGCATTATTTAAAGGGTTCCTGGCAAGAATACTGGTAGAAAGTTTTGAAAGGAGGACCCTAAATTGAATTGTCCTGTTTGTGGAGGAAAAGCCACAGGAAAAATTGGGGTCGACCAGTATTACTGCTGGGACTGCTGTTTGGAATATCGTAAAACTCGTGAAGGGGTACAGATTTATGAAGTGGTAGAAGATGGCAGCCTGGTAGCTTTTGATCCCTCAAATCAAAATATGCTGCTTTAATATAGTTAAAATCAAGGGGGTGAGCGGGTTGCGGGGAACATTTTGGCGCGGGTTAATTGCGGGCAGCATTATTGGTGCCACCATGAGTATGTATATGAAACCAGAAAAAAAAGCCCGCCGCAGTTTTCTGGGATCCCGGCGGCGCAGGCAGGCCACCAGGATGATTAAAGGGGTTACAAAAACAGTACAGGAAATGATGAAGTAGATTAAGGAAAAAGTGAGGTGGGAACCTCACTTTTTCTTCCTTATACACTAAATAGTTTAGACGCAGCCAAGGTGTTTACCGGAGAAAACGACAGCCGGCAAATTCAAAGATTTTTTAGGATGTCAATTGGTGGTGACATTGTGGAGTTATGGGAAAGAAAAAGGCAATATAAAATTAGTTTTTATATCCTTTTATTTTTGTCTGCGGCTGCTTTTATCTACCTGCTCCGGGGGCTATTTGTTACTTTTCTGCTGACTTTAGTGCTGGTGTATTTATTGTATCCGATAACATCATCCATGGAAGCAAGGGGCACTCCCAGGGTGCTGGCCATTTTCCTGGCATACTTGGGTTTAGTAATTGTTGCTGCTGCTGTATTAATGTATGGTATCCCGCGCCTGGTAACCCAAATTCATACCCTTGTGGATATGCTTCCCATTTATACTTCCCAACTGGAAGTTTTAATTAGGGATTTGCAAAAAAGTTATTACAAAACAGAACTCCCTCCGGGTATGCGCCAAGCCATTAATCGGCAGATTATTGAAATAGAATTTATGCTGCAGAATATTTTAGAACAAACGGTCCAGGCCATATTAAATTTAGTAAGTTATACTTTTAATATACTGTTGGCACCGGTTTTAGCTTTTTATTTTTTGAATGATTTGGAAAATATAAAGATAACAGTTAAAAAATGGATGCCGGAAGAGAATTTTACTGAATACTGGGAACTGGGCAAAAAAATTAATGCAGTATTAACCAGCTTTATTAGAGGTCATCTAATTTTGGTGTTTGTGGTTGGGGTACTTACCAGCCTGGCAATGGCTTTTCTGGGTTTGGAATATGCTGTTATGCTGGGAATTATAGCAGGTTTGGCGGAATTGGTTCCTTACTTTGGACCTTTAATTGGGGCTGTGCCTGCCGTAACTGTTGGTTTACTGCAGTCAAAATGGATGGCAGTAAAAGTACTGCTGGCTATATTGATTGTACAGCAGCTGGAGGGGAATATTATCGCCCCAAAGATTCTTGGTAAAAGTGTTGGCCTTCACCCCCTGGTGGTTATCCTGGGACTTGTAGCAGGGGCAAAACTTGCCGGTGTGGCAGGAATGCTGCTGGCAGTGCCGGCAGCGGCAATTTTTAAAATAATAATAACGTTTTTATATGAAAAGGTAATTCTGAAGCCGGAAAATGGGTAATTCTTGACATAATAAGGTATATTTCTATATAATTAGCACGAATGAACCTGCTAAAATGCCTTTCCGCCCCGCATTAAATTTTGGGAGGGAAGGTTTTTCTTTTAATATGTCAAAAATTATAATAACAATTAGAAATAAAAGACTGGAGGTATAGAACTTGACCGGTAGTGAAATCAGAGAAAAGTTTCTGAAATTTTTTGAAGAGCGCGGTCACCAGATACTCCCAAGTGCATCTTTAATTCCTCATAATGACCCCAGCATATTGTGGACGGCAGCCGGGATGGTACCTTTTAAACCTTTTTTTACTGGCCAGGCCACCCCGGAATTTAAGCGGGTTACCACCTGTCAAAAATGCCTGCGGACCCCGGATATTGATGAAGTAGGTAAGACTGCGCGCCATCATACCTTTTTTGAAATGCTCGGCAATTTCTCATTTGGCGACTATTTTAAAGAAGAAGCCATTCCCTGGGCGTGGGAATTTGTTACGGAGGTTTTAAAGCTTCCCAAGGAGAAGCTTTGGATAACTATTTACAAGGATGATGATGAAGCTTTTGAAATCTGGAATAAAAAAGTGGGAATTCCAGAAGAAAAAATTGTACGAATGGGTAAAGACACTAATTTCTGGGAAATTGGGGTTGGGCCGTGCGGTCCCTGTTCTGAAATTTACATAGATTTAGGGGAAGAACGGGGCTGCGGCAGTCCTGACTGTGCGGTAGGATGTGACTGTGATCGTTTCCTTGAGATATGGAACCTGGTGTTTATCCAATTCTTCCGGGATGAAGAAGGTAATTATTCACCGCTTAAAAACAAGGGTATTGATACCGGCATGGGTCTCGAGCGGGTTGCTTCAGTTTTACAGAATGTACCGACTAACTTCGATACTGATTT
Source organism: Desulfotomaculum sp. (assembly GCA_017656165.1). GTDB lineage: Bacteria > Bacillota > Desulfotomaculia > Desulfotomaculales > Desulfohalotomaculaceae > Desulforadius. The sequence continues at coordinate 6,502 of JACDOL010000016.1, read as the reverse complement.
ACTCCGGGACATAATGGAATACACCTCTTCCCTTGTTAAGGTGAAGTATGGAGATAACAAAGAAGTAGATTTGGCATTAAAGGTTATTGCCGATCATACCAGGGCCATAACATTTGCTATCGGTGACGGTGCACTGCCTTCCAATGAGGGCCGGGGATACGTAATCCGCCGCCTGCTGCGCCGGGCCGTCCGTTTCGGCCGTGTGCTTGGAATGGAAGATACCTTTTTATATAAGGTCGCTGGTGCAGTGATTGATAAAATGAGCGATGCTTATCCTGAGTTAAAAGAAAAACAGGATCATATATTAAAGATTATACGTATCGAAGAAGAACGCTTTTTAGAAACATTATCCCAGGGGACAGAAATATTAAACCAGCTTATGGACGAAGCTAAGGCTGCGGGAAAAACGGAAATTAGCGGTGAAGATGCTTTTAGACTGTATGATACTTACGGGTTCCCGCTGGAACTGACTAAGGAAATAGCAGGTGAACAGGGATTAAATGTTGATGAAGATGGTTTTACCAAATCCCTGGAGGAGCAGCGTCAGAGAGCAAGGGAAGCTCGCCAGGAAACAGAATACCTATCCGAAAGGGGAGCCATGTACAAGGCTCTGCGGGAGGAATATGGCGAAACAACTTTTGTGGGATATGGGCGGTTAACTGCAGAAGCCAATGTACTGGCTGTAATTAAGGATAATCTCCAGGAGTTATCAGCTGAAGCTGGTGAAGAAGTAGAAATAATATTGGATGTAACTCCCTGCTACCCAGAAAGCGGTGGACAGGTGGCTGACCATGCTTTCATTACCGCGAAGGACTGCAGGGTGGAAATATACTCCGCCTTTAAGCCGGTAGAGAACTTTATTGTACACCGAGGGAAAATTATTTCCGGCGTACTGCGCCGGCACGACAAGGTGAAGGTAGAAGTTGATGCCGGCAGGCGGAAGGAAACTGCCCGCAATCACTCGGCTACGCACCTGGTGCACAAGGCACTGAAAGAAGTCCTGGGTGAACATGTAAACCAGGCAGGTTCTCTGGTAGAACCTGATCGCCTCCGTTTTGATTTTACTCATTACACCAGTCTGTCGCCGGAAGAGATACAAAAGGTGGAGGACATTGTTAACGATGTTGTTCTGGCCAACCTACCGGTGGAGGTAATAGAAACTACACTGTCCAAGGCTAAGTCAATGGGGGCAATGGCCCTGTTTGATGGAAAATACGGGCAGTCTGTACGGGTTGTAAAGATGGGAGATTTCAGCCTGGAGCTGTGCGGAGGTACTCATGTAACCTCCACCTCTGAGATTGGTTTATTTAAGATTGTCTCCGAGAGCAGTGTTGGATCAGGCTTACGGCGTATTGAAGCAGTTACCGGTAGGGGGGTATTAAAATATCTGGCGGCAGCAGAAGAGCAGCTTAACCAGATAGCCGGCTTAGTTAAAGCTTCCCCGCATGAAACTGTTAAGAAAGTGCATGCCCTGCAGGGTAAAGTAAAAGAAATGGAAAACGAACTGGAGAAATTAAGAAACAAATTATCTAAACAGCAGGTAGCTGGTATAATCAATCAAGCACGGGATATAAATGGCATTAAAGTATTAGCTGCAGTTGTAGAAGCTAAGGACATGGACTCACTGCGCAGTATTGCTGATATAATGCGCGATAAGCTGGGCTCTGGTATAGTTGTTCTTGGTGCACAAATTGATGAAAAGGCAAACCTTGTGGCAGCAGCCACCAAAGATGTTGTAGAAAGAGGCATACATTCCGGCAGGGCAGTAAAAGAAGTGGCAAAAATTGTTGGAGGTGGCGGCGGCGGCAGACCTGATATGGCCCAAGCCGGTGGTAAAGATCCCTCAAAACTTCAGGAAGCGATGGATAAAGCTTACAAAGTAATAGAAGAACAATTAAAAAACTAGAGCTTGTTTAAAGCCGGCTCTATAAAGGGCCGGCTTTAGTCAATTTAACTAATATTAACTAATAATTGTAGTAATGAAATATCTGTAAGATATCAGGTTAAAATATAATACCATTAAGAACTTACCAATACTAAAGGAAAATGATTTTCAGCTGGCGAATATAGAAAGTGGAATGGGTAATATTAAAAAAGGGAGGTTTTGCCATGGCCAGGGATTTTTCTGAAGATACGGTAATGTTTAAAGTGCAGGCTGAAGATGTTAACCATGCAAGGGATATTTTATTAAAAGTTTATGAGGCCCTAAAAGAAAAGGGGTATAACCCAATTAACCAGCTTGTAGGATACCTGCTTTCCGGTGACCCGGCCTATATAACAAGCCACGGCAATGCCCGCAATTTAATTAGGCGTTTGGAAAGAGATGAACTTTTAGAGGAACTAGTACGCTATTACTTAAATGAAAAGTAATAGTGAAAAAAAATCCGCCTTCCTCAAGTAGAGGAGGTATTTTTATTATGGAATATAGGACTCTTGGAAGGACAGGTTTCAATGTATCTAGGCTTTGTTTTGGTGCTCTTACCATAGGACCGCTGCAGGCTAACCTGCCTGTTAATGAAGGAGCCAGGGTTATTAGAAAGGCCTTAGAGTACGGGGTTAATTTTATTGATACTGCAGAGTATTACCGGACTTACCCATACATCAAAGAAGCATTAAAAAGTTGGACTGATGAAGTTTTCATAACTACTAAAAGTTACGCATATACTTCGGAAGGCATGAAAAGAAGCCTGGAAAAAGCCTTAAGAGAACTTAAACGGGATTACATAGATATTTTTTTACTGCATGAACAGGAATCTATTTTAACAATCAAAGGTCACTGGGAAGCAATGGAATATCTTCTGAAAGCAAAAAGGGATGGTAAAGTACGGGCTGTGGGTATTTCCACACATTGTGTTGCTGGAGTTACAGCAGCAGCAGGTATTCCAGAAATTGATGTTATTCACCCGTTAATAAATATAAAAGGTATAGGCATTCAGGATGGAACTGCTTCGGATATGTTAAAAGCCATTAAACAGGCTGCCAGGGCAGGTAAAGGATTGTATGGAATGAAGGCACTGGGCGGAGGTAACCTGCTGGCCAGTTATGATGAAGCAATAAGTTATGTCTTGGGAATAAAAGAATTGACATCCGTGGCCATCGGCATGCAGACCTTAGATGAAGTAGAATATAATGTGAGAGTTTTTAACCGGGAGGAAATTCCTCCTGCACTGCAGTCAAAGGTAAAAAGGAAACCCCGTAGGCTTCATATTGAAGAATGGTGTCAGGGCTGCGGGGCTTGTGTGAAGCGCTGCCAGGCAGGAGCTGTAAAGCTGGTTAATAATAAGGCAGTAGTGAATGAAAATCTGTGTCGTCTGTGCGGTTACTGTGGTGCAGTTTGCCCGGAATTTTGTATAAAAATTATATAGGGTGATTTGGGTGCGAATTATGGGTCTTGATATTGGTGACAAAACCATTGGAGTGGCAGTTAGCGATTTAATGGAATGGACGGCCCAGGGCCTGGAAGTTATCCGGCGCTCTGATGATGATAAGGACATGGAGAAGTTGGCCGATATAATTAAATCTTATGAAGTGGGAAAAATTGTTGTTGGCTTACCTAAAAATATGAATGGTACCATTGGACCTCAAGGAGAAAAAGTGCAGGATTTTGCTGCCAAGATAAAAAGCAAAATAGGACTTCCAGTGGAATTGTGGGATGAACGTTTAACTACTGCTGCAGCTGAAAGAATGCTTATAGAAGCAGATGTAAGCAGGAAAAAAAGAAAAAAGGTGATAGATAAAGTGGCAGCAGTTCTTATCCTACAGGGTTATCTAGATAGTATAAAATTACCATCGCATGAATAAATTTCTTGACAATTGGCTATAAATTATGGTATAAAATTTAAGTATTTTAATATAAGAGGTGATTTTTTTGACAGAAAGAGATGAAGTTATTACCTTAATAGACGAAGAAGGTAATGAACACGATTTTGCAGTAGTCGATATACTTCAAGTTGAGGGTTCTGAGTATGCCATTTTACTGCCGGCAGAAGAGGAAGCAGAAGAAGCAATTATTTTAAAGTTTGCCCAGGATGAAGATGGAAATGATATTTTAGTAGATATTGAAGAGGACGAAGAATGGGAAAAAGTAGCCGATGCCTGGCAGGAAAAGGTTGCTGGAGAAGAAGAAATTCAGCAGTAGTAAAAAAATAAGACTTTGCTGTTAAGGGACGTGTAAAACTCACGTCCCTTATTTAATTTATTATAAATATTATACAGACATATTAGGGACCAATTTAAATAATAATAAAATAACCATTCAACAGTGCGGGGAAGGAGTTTTAACTGTGAATTTGAAAATTGCAGCCCCGTTATTGTTTTTGTTATTGATTATAATTTATTTATTTGGTGCAGAATACTTGTGGCCACCAGGAGATATTCTTCCAGGAGTGATGGTTAAAGATGTCAGTGTTGGCGGCTTAAGGCAGCAGCAGGCTGCCAAAAAATTAGTTTCTCTCCAGGAGAGGCTTCTAGATGTGCCGGTGACTCTGACATATGGAAACCAGTCCTGGGCGTTGTCTTTAAGAGAAGTAGGTATGAAGATTGATATAGATGAAACAATAAAAAGAGCTGCAGCTGTTGGTCGGCAGGGGCAGCTTTTTGAACAGCTTAAGGTAAGGCACCGTGTAAAAAAAGAGGGCTTAATTATTCAACCTGTTATTAACATTGATATGGAGCTGTTGAGTAACGCTGTAAAAAACAAAGCTGGGCATTTAAATATACCTGCTGAAGATGCCTCTTTTTTTATCAATGAGAGAGATGAGATAGTGGTAAAGCCATCTAAAAATGGACAGAGCATAGATATGTATAAATTAAAGTTAAAATTAGAACATGAGCTTTTGGTGAGGGAAAAAATAACTTTACCCGTTCCTGTAAAAGAAATAATTCCGGAATACACTACCAGTGACATTGGAGATATGGGTATCAGCGGACTTTTATCCAGTTATACCACTAAATTTGATCCCAGCTTAAAAAACCGGACTTATAATATTAAAGTGGCAGCCAATGCCTTAGATGGGCTGCTGGTAGTGCCGGGTGAAGAAGTATCTTTTAACCAGGTAGTGGGTCCCCGCAGTTCTGAAGCAGGGTATAAAGAAGCGGGTGTGATTATAAATAATGAGCTTGTTGAAGATTTAGGTGGAGGAGTGTGTCAAGTTTCTACTACACTTTATAATGCGGTATTACTGGCTGATTTAGAAGTTGTAGAGCGTAAAAACCATTCTTTGCCTGTATCATATGTTCCCATAGGTCGTGATGCTACAGTAGTTTATGGTAAAGTGGACTTTAAGTTTCAAAACAATAGCGGTCGATGCCTGTATATAAAAACTGATGTGGGCGATGGAAGGTTGACGGTAAAAATATTTGGTGATGCAAATCATAAAAAGAAAGTGGTTATTAACAGCTGGATAGAAAAGGTACTGGAGCAGGAAGTTGTTTACCAAAAAGATGAAAATCTTTTAAAAGGGCAGGAAGTAATAAAGCAGGAAGGGAATAAAGGTTACATTGCTCATACAGAAAGGGTAATAATAGAAAATGGGCAAATACTGCGGAAAGATAAACTTCCTGCAAGCAGGTACAACCCGGTGGACAAAATTATTGCAGTGGGTACCGCTGAGCATGAAAATTCTATTCCTATAGATTTAAAGTTACAATAATAGTATAAAGGACCAGTTAACTTATTAGTTAACCGATCCTTTATCATTATTAAAATTAAAAGCTTCTTTTTCTACTCCGTCCAGGTGTTGGTACATTGCTTTTTGAGCATTTACAACGTTTAATTCATTTATTGCCCTGTATATTTTCCAGTGCTCATCCAGCAGCTGTTTTGGACGGTTAGGGTTTTTATATAATTTATAGCGAGCCTCTCTCATAACACGGTTAATGGCATCAGAAATTGTGGTTATTAATCTTATAACCATCGAATTATGAGTTGCTTTTGCTACGGAATAGTGAAATAACAGGTCCGCTTGGTCACCGATATTTCCTTCTTTAATGTCCCGTTCCATCTGCTGAAGCGCGTGTTTCATGGTATTAAGGTCCTTTTCTGTACGCCGCTTAGCTGCCAGACCAGCACATTCTACTTCTAGAATTTTCCTTAACTCCATCAGTTCCCGGGCAGTTTCTTTTTCGGTATTTAGTAATAGAGTTAGTGCATCAATTATAAAATCTGCATTTGCTTCCCGGATGTAAGTACCTTCACCAGCCCTTATTTCAATGATTTTCATTGCCTCAAGAGCCCTAAATGCTTCCCGCACCGCTGAGCGACCAACCTGCATTTTTTCGGCAAGCTCACGCTCGGACATTAGTTTATCTCCTGGTTTTAGCTTGCCTTCTGCAATAAAGGATTTAATTTGTTCAACTATTTCTTCATAAATTTTCTTGGTGCGAATGGGCTTGAAATCCATTACCAACACCTACTTTATCTCTTATGCTTTTAACATTTTAATAAGATTAACAATAATATTTTATAACAAAATACGGAAAATTTCAATAGTTACTTATTTAA
>JACDOL010000015.1 GCA_017656165.1 Desulfotomaculum sp. | reverse complement strand
TTTCGACAAAATAAGACATTTAATTGTGAAAAACGACACTAGTAATTGTTAAGTAGATATAGGTTTTAACTGTAAAATATGGATAATAAATGTATTTTTTATACATAAAATTATAATTATAGAAAAATTTTTTCTGCTATAGTGAAAATAATTTTTGCTAAATTTAAAATAAGCAGAATTTTGGGGTACAAAAACTAAGAATGATGTGATAAAATTTTCATAAAGATCATTAAATAAATAAAAATTAGCAGCAAAGGAGGGGAGAGCTAGTGAATATAATCACAAATGATAAAGAAGAGCAGCTTGATTTTAATTTCCTGCAGGAAGTTAAAAAAAGAAGCTGCCAGCCGATTGATTTATGCTACCAGTGCCAAAAATGTGCTGCAGGCTGCCAGGTAGCATCATACACGGATTTTCGTCCAAATCAAATTATTCGTTTGATTCAATTTGGCTTAAAGGATGAAGCATTAAAAAGTTCAGCTATATGGCTATGTGTGAACTGTGAAACATGCGGCGCAAGATGTCCTAACGGAATTTCTATTTCAGCGGTAACTGATACTTTACGGGAAATGGCACTGGAGGAAAAAGTGCCGGCTAGCGTCAAGAATGTTCCGCTGTTCCACAAGGCATTCCTGGATTCGGTGAAGTCTGGTGGGAGAGTACATGAACCTACTATGCTCCTTCGCTATAAGCTGAAAAGCGGCAACCTGTTTGAAGACATGAAGATGGGTTTAGACTTGTTTAAAAAAGGAAAACTTCCACTGTTCCCCAGCCGAACCAAGCATAAAGACGCGGTTAAAAAGATTTTTGAACGAGTGAAAAAAACTGACTTCCAAGTGTGCGGCGGAAGCTATGATTCCGCTTCTATTGAGGAAAGGGGGTAGCATACTTGAAATTTGCTTATTACCCGGGATGTTCTCTGGAGTCCACAGGCCAAGAATTTGATTACTCCATTCGTGCTGTTTGCCAAGCACTGGATGTAGAATTAGTGGAACTGCCTGACTGGGTATGCTGTGGTTCCACATCTGCACACGCTACCTCTCATAAGCTGGCCTTGGCGCTTCCGGCGCAAAACCTGGCCATAGCAGAAGAATTGAGGCTTGACCCAGTTGTTCCTTGTTCAGCATGCTACAACAGGCTTAAGATTGCTGAACATGCCATAAAGACTAATGAGGAAGTAAGACGGCAGGTGGAAGGTTTGCTGGGCTGCCGTTTTACAGGAGAGGTGCAGACAAAATCAGCCCTGGAAGCCTTCACCAGGGATGTGGGGCTAAAAACTATTTCTAAGCGAGTAGAAAATAAGTTAACTGGATTAAAAGTAGTTTGTTATTACGGATGTCTAACTTCTCGGCCTGCGGAAGCAGTAGCCTTTGAAGATCCTGAAAATCCTCAAAGTATGGATGATTTAATGAAAACCCTGGGAGCAGAACCTCTTACCTGGTCATATAAAACTGACTGCTGTGGGGCCAGCCTGTCAATTACAAAATCTGATGTGGTCTATGGTATGACAGGTCGTATTTTAGATGCGGCAGTGGAAGCGGGAGCGCACGCTATAGTTACAACTTGCCCGCTTTGTCAGACAAACCTGGAAACACGCCGCAGAGGTTCTGTAAATATACCTGTATTCTACTTTACCGAGTTGATGGGATTAGCTTTTGGGCTGTCTGATGTTAATAACTGGTTTAAAAAACATATGGTGGATCCTATGCCTGTAATACGTTCCTTGAATCAAGCAGGCTAAATCACGTACAGTTAATTAATTTAAAAAATCAAATTGGGACGTCCGGACCAAAATCGGAGACTGGAGGTCTGGTAATCAAATGAGTGAAAAAAATGTGCTAACCGGAGCAGTTATGGTGGTTGGTGGTGGTATATCAGGAATGCAGTCGGCACTGGATCTTGCCGAGGCCGGCTACAAGGTATACCTGGTAGAACAAAAGCCGGCCATTGGTGGTACTATGGCCATGCTGGACAAAACCTTTCCCACCAATGACTGCGCAATGTGTACAATGTCACCTAAACTGGTAGATGTCGGCAGACACCTCAATGTAGATATTATTACTAACGCTGAAGTACTGGGTGTTGAAGGAGAACCAGGTAACTTTAAAGCGCGGGTACTTAAAAGAGCCCGGTATGTTGATGAAGACAAGTGTATAGCCTGCGGGCGGTGTGCTGAAGAGTGTCCAGTCAAAGTGCCCAGTGAATTTGATGGCGGCTTGGGTACGCGTAAAGCAATCTACAAGATGTATGCTCAAGCTACTCCCAATGCTTATGCCATTGACAAGACTAAATGTTTAAAGTTTAAAAATCCCAAAGCTTGTGGTAAATGTCTAAAAGTTTGTGAAGCTAATGCCATAAATCACAACATGGAAGATGAAGAACTGGAGCTGGAAGTTGGTTCAATTATTCTTTCCCCAGGTTTTGAGCCTATTGATCCTACTCCATATGGCGAATACGGGTGGGGTATTTATGATAATGTAATCACCAGCGTTCAATTTGAAAGAATGCTTGCGGCTTCAGGACCTTATCAAGGACACGTAGTTCGTCCTTCTGACCATAAAGAGCCTAAAAAAATTGCTTTTATTCAATGTGTTGGCTCTAGAGATGTACATAGAGGGAAGAGTTACTGCTCGGCTGTATGCTGTATGTATGCCACCAAAGAAGCTATTATTGCCAAGGAACATGTTAATGGCCTGGAAGCAACAATTTTTTACATGGATGTACGGGCATATGGTAAAGATTTTGAAAAATATTATGACCGGGCACGCCAGCAGTATGGGGTAAGATATGTAAGAAGCATGATATCGTCAGTTAAAGAGCTGCAGCAGAGCAAGAATTTACTTATACGGTATCTCACTCCAGAAGGTGAGTATAAAGAGGAAGAGTTTGACCTGCTGGTACTATCAGTAGGCTTAAAACCCAGCAGTACTGCCAAGAAGCTTGCAGAGGCAGTAGGGGTTGAACTGGATGAAGATGGTTTCTGCCGCTGTGATGAATTTAACCCTTGTTCTACCACTAAACCTGGAATATTTGCTGGTGGTGCTTTTGTGGCTCCTAAAGATATTCCTGAAACAGTGGGGGATGCCAGCAGTGCTGCGGCTCAAGCCGCCCGTGTTCTGGCTGAAGCCAGGGGAACACTGGCCCAGGTTAAAGAGTATCCACCAGAAAAAGATGTATCCGGTGAAGAACCGCGGGTGGGTGCTTTTATCTGCAACTGCGGTATAAATATAGGTTCAGTAGTAAATGTGCCGGATGTTGTGGAGTACGCCAAAGAGATACCAGGTGTTGTTCATGCTGAGGAGTTCTTGTTTACATGTTCCCAGGATAATATTGATCGTATTAAGCAGAGGATTAAAGAACACAATTTGAACCGGGTAGTTGTGGCTTCTTGTACTCCTAGAACTCATGCCCCGCTGTTTATGGCCAGTATTCGCGAGGCTGGACTGAATCCTTACCTTTATGAACAGGCAAACATTCGCGAGCATGCCAGCTGGGTTCACCAAGATAATCCTGAGGCAGCCACAGAAAAGGCTAAAGACCTGGTTAGGATGGCTGTGGAAAAAGTTAAACTGGCCAAACCGGTGCATACTTCTACCTTTGAAATTAACCGTAAAGCACTGGTAATTGGTGGTGGGCCTTCCGGTATGACAGCTGCGCTTAATTTAGCTGGACAGGGCTTTAGTGTTTACTTGGTAGAAAAAGAACCACAACTGGGTGGTAATGCCCGGTTATTAAAGCATACAATTGATGGATCTAACCCGCAAAAGTTGGTTGAAAACCTCAGCGGTCAGGTAAATGAACATCCCCTGGTAGAAGTTTTAACCGGGACAGAAATTATTGAAGTATCCGGTTACCTGGGAAACTACAAAACCACTGTAAAAACTGAATCAGAAACTAAAGTACTTGAGCATGGTGTAGTTATTGTAGCCAGTGGAGCCGAAGAAGCAAAACCAAATGAGTACCTGTACGGTGAGCATGACGGTGTGCTTACCCAGCGTGAATTAGAAGCACGCCTGGAAGATGGCATGCTTGATGGCGTTAAAAATGTGGTTATGATTCAATGCGTTGGCTCACGGCAGGAAGGACGCCCCTACTGCAGTCGAATATGCTGCACCCACGCTATTAAAAATGCTTTAACTATTAAGAAGAAAAACCCGGATGTCAATGTTTTTATACTGTACCGTGATATTCGTACCTATGGTATGAAGGAAAAATATTACCGCCAGGCAAGAGAACGGGGAGTTATTTTTATACGTTATGAGCTGGAAGAAAAGCCCGAGGTTAATGCAGTGGGAGATACGCTGGAAGTAAAGGTTAACGACCCGGTACTAAACCGTCAGCTTGTACTTGATGCAGATTTGCTGGTACTTTCAACCGGCATTGTACCCAGGAAAGACAGTGAGAAACTGTCCCGCATGTATAAACTTCCCCTTAATGCCGACGGTTTCTATAACGAAGCTCATATGAAGCTTCGCCCGGTAGACTTTGCAGCAGATGGATTGTATCTTTGCGGCTTAGCTCACTCACCTAAACTAATTAACGAGTCGCTTGCCCAGGCCAATGCTTCTGCCATCAGGGCAGTAACGCTGCTGGCTAAAGACCGCCTGGAAAGTCTTGGTATTGTAGCCACTGTTAATGAGAAGTGGTGTAAGGGCTGCGGCTTATGTGTAAACATATGTCCATATGGTGCCAGGGTTATAGATGAAAACAGGAATGTAGCTGTGGTTCGTGAAGTGCTTTGCCAGGGTTGTGGAGCTTGTGTAGCTGCCTGTCCCAGCAATGCCTCACAGCAGAATGGTTTTGAGAAACAGCAGATTCTGACTATGATTGATGCTGCTATTAGTTAAATATTAATTTAACATAATGAAGAACTCCTCTCTAGGAGGAGAAAGGAGGGCTATTTGTGAGCGTTCCAGAGCAAAAAATGGACAGTGAATTTGAGCCTAAAATTGTTGGTATATTCTGCAACTGGTGCTCTTATACAGGTGCTGACCTGGCAGGTACATCACGCATTCAATATCCGCCAAACATCCGTATAGTAAGGGTTATGTGTACAGGATCAGTGGATCCTATGTATCTGGTGCGTCCGCTGCTGGAAGGTGCTGACGGGGTACTGGTAAGTGGATGTCACCCTGGTGACTGCCATTACGGGACTGGAAATTACAAGGCCCGGAGAAAAATAGCCATGGTAAAAGAAGTATTAAAACAGTTTGGTATTGAAGAAGATCGTTTGTGGTTCAGGTTTATTAGTGCTTCAGAAGGTAATAAGATAGGTGAAACTGTTTCAGATATGGTGAAAAAGCTGAAAGAACTTGGACCTAATCCCCTGGCCAAGAAGTGGCAGACATAGGAGGTGAGCCAAAGATGAAGAACTATACACTGAAGGTAGAAAACAATAATCCGGCAAAAAGTACAGCTGTTTTTTTAAAAGGACTGTTGGAGAATAAAGTAATAGATGCCTTGTTTGTTCAGCAGACTGCAAATGGGGTTGAAGTTCATACCCTGGTCAAGGACCCGGAAGCTGTTGGTGATGCTAACCCGTTGGCACCAATCAGCCTGCAGAATGCTGCTCGTATTGTGGCTGATCTTACTTCCCGAGGGCTGAAAGAAAAAGTTGGTGTGGTGCTTCGTTCCTGTGAGGTCCGGGCATTGGTAGAACTGGTAAAGCTGCAGCAGGCTAAGCTGGATAACCTGATTATTATCGGTGTAGATTGTCTTGGCACTTATGATCCTGCCCAGTATCGTGAGTTGGTAAAAGCAGGCAAGCTTAAACCCCAGGAATGGGCTGTCAGTGCTGCTGGCGGCCAAACAGAAGTTGATGGGGTAAATGTCCGGAGGTCCTGTCTTATTTGTGACCATATAACTGCAGAGCATGCTCAAATTCACATTGGCTGGGTAGGAATGAATGCAAGTAGCGAACTGCTGGTTGAAGTGGATGATGAGTTAGCTGGTGAAATTGAAAAAGTTGGATTGCCAGCCGGCGGAGATAAAACAAAACGTAATGAACTAATAAATAATCTGCTGCAGTCCAGGGCGGCAGAAAAAGAAAAAACTATTGCCCAGTACAGTGAAAGATTTAACAGCATGGACAAACTGATGGAAGAGTTGGCCGCATGTTTAAAGTGCAGCAACTGCCGCCAAGCGTGTCCTATATGCTTCTGCCGAGAATGTGTATTTTTAAGTCCAACATTCCAGCATGAAGCTGATAAATACTTGAAATGGGCTGAGCGCAAAGGGCGGATTGAAATGCCTACCGATACAGTGCTCTTCCACCTTACCAGGGCAAATCATATGGGTGAATCCTGTGTTGGCTGTGGACAATGTGAATCTGCCTGCCCCAGCAATATACCGGTTGGTATGCTCTTCCAGGTGATGAGCAAGCGGATTCAAGACCTGTTTGAATATGTTCCGGGTAGAGATATTGAAGAACCTCTGCCGCTGACAACTTACAAAGAAGACGAGTTAGAACCAAGACATTAGTTCAGCAGCTGATATAAATAGTATATAAGGCCATCCCAATGGGGATGGCTTTATATAATTAAAACATGCTTTCGGCCCTTTGCTGGGCTTCTTGCAGTACTGTTCCGGTTTTATCGCATAACTGCTTTAACTGTTCTTTCTGCGGCTGTGCCTGCAGGTTATCAATGATTTGTCCCATTTCCATCATCATGTTTTGTACATTACGAATGGCTGCCTGCAGTTCGGCCTGATCACTGGTATTAACCATGCTTTCGTCTCTCCCTTTCACACCACTTAAAACATTGGTGGTAGATTCTAAAAAATCACCAAACCCGGGAACTTTATTTACCACAACAACCACCTTCCCAGTTTTTTCTATATTGCCATATTTATATGCATTTTATACAGCTGAAAAATTATAATAAAAAATCCCTGCAGCACTGCCGCAGGGGACTGTATTTTCTATTTTACCCGTGGATTAGTACGGGCAGGCATCTTGTACATACCCAAAGACTTTCTCCCTCTTTTCGGCACGGTATAAGGGGAGCATTCATTTCTGTATTATTACAGTTGAAGCATTTTTGTATTTCAATATGCACCTCTTTTTTTTCAGCCTGAGCTTTTTTAACGGCTTCTTCAGAGAATGGCACTGCTTCTCTGGTTTCTAAAGAAAGTGCTCCAGTGGGGCATATCCCGATGCAGAAACCTGCCCCATCACAGAGTTCCTCTTTAATTACTTTGGCTTTGCCGTTAACTATTTCAATGGCTCCTTCTGCGCAGGGGGAAACACATTTACCACAGCCATTGCATTTTTCTTCATCAATTTTTACAATTTGTCTTCTTACTTTATTCATAGCAGTCACTCCTTAATCATTTTTTAGCTTATAGACAAATGTAATTCTATAAGGTTTACATTTAAAATAAAATGACAAATATCACATTCAGGGGATCATAAATTGTGTTATATTATCTGTATATGACTGTATTTTACTAGTAAGGAGGGGAGAGTTTTTGAAACAGCCTCCCATTTGGGAATGTGAAGGTTGCCCGGTGAGAAAGCTCACTATAGTCAGCGACTTGAAAGGTGAAGACTTGTTAGAGTTTCAAAGAAATGTAAGAAAGCATAAGGCCAAAGCAGGTCAGTTAATATATGCTGAGGGAGAAAAATGCGAAGCTTTGTATATAGTAATGCACGGCCGGGTTAAGCTGTATTACCAGGGGGTTGACGGGAAGGAGCAGATTGTTGACATTATTGGTCCCGGAGCAGTTTTTGGGGATATATCATTATCACGTAACAGCAGGTATGATGTCAGTGCGGAAGCGTATGAAGACGGAGTATACTGCAGCATTCCGCTGGATTACTATCATGAACTTATTCAGACAAAACCCCAGGTGGCCATTCGGCTGCTTTCAGAGCTTGACGGCCAACTGACAAAGACGAGAAAAATAATCAGAGATTTATCATTAAAACGAGCCCGGCAGAGAATGGCCTCTATTATTTTTAGATTAGCCAAAGAAGATAATGAAAAAATATATGACGGGGTAGAAGTAAAGCTGCCTGTAACAGTACAGACTCTGGCATATATGGGCGGCTTGACCCAGGAAACGGCCTCCAGGGTGCTTGGTGACCTGCGGAGGGAAAAAATATTAAGTTTAAAGAACCGCAGGTTAAAAATACTAAAAGCAGAAGCATTGGTCAAGATATCTGATATGTAAAATAAATATGTAAATTATTATATATTCTCTGGTTTTTCTTATGCTTGTCTATTTAAAATAAATGTATTAGTATTAATACGTTAGTTAAATATGATAATAGGCGGTGATATCGTTGCGGCCGGTTATAGACCATGAGACATGTATAGGTTGTGGCAACTGCCACAATGTTTGTCCGGCAGATCCCAATGTGTACGAGGCCGATGACCATGAATGCCGGGTGGTTCACCCGGAAGCATGTATTGGCTGCATGGAATGCGAGGTTAACTGCCCCAGCAGTTCCATACGTATGTTAGATGATTAGTAAACGGCTCTTGCCCTTAAAGCGGCAAGAGCCTTGATTTTTCTATACGATAGCCGGCAAATTCAAACTTTGTGTAAAAAAAATATAACCTTGGGTAAACTAGTGAAAACTATAAAATAAAGTGGTGCAGGTAATAATGAAAGAAATGCTTCAGAAGATACTGGCTCAAAACCGCTGCTGGATAAAATATGGGAAAGTTGCAAACTACATTCCGGCACTGGCCAAGGCAGAACCTAAGCACTTGGGAATAAGTATAATGAACATAAAAGGTCAGGCAGTGACGGTGGGCGACTGCTGTGTCAAGTTTACCATGCAGAGCATTTCAAAACCGTTAGCTTTAATACAGGCTTTATTGGACAGCGGACCAGTTGAAGTTTTTAGAAAAGTGGGTATGGAACCAACGGGGGATCCCTTTAATTCTATTGTTAAATTGGAGACCCTAAAACCGAGCAAACCTCTTAATCCCATGATTAACGCCGGGGCTATTACAACTACATCACTAATAAAAGGGAAAGACAGCATCGAGAGAATAGAAAGACTTTTAAAACTGGTTAGGACGATGGCTGGAAATAAGAATATAGGAATTAATAGAGAAATGTATATGTCTGAAAAAGAAACTGCTGACCGCAACCGGGCCATGGCTTATTTTATGCGCGATACTGGTGTTTTGGAAGGAGATGTGGAAGAGGTATTGGATGCATATTTTATGCAGTGTGCCATTGAAGTAAGCTGTTCAGATATTGCTGCCATCGCCCTTTGCCTGGCCAACAGGGGCTTAACCATTGACGGGCGGGAAATAGTGCCCGGGGATATAGTGCGTGTTGTAACTACTTTTATGGTAACCTGCGGTATGTACAATGCATCCGGGGAATTTGCCATTAAGGCCGGAATACCAGCTAAAAGTGGTGTATCTGGCGGTATAATGGCTGTGGTCCCTGGCAAAATGGGAATAGGTGTATACAGCCCGGCCCTGGATGAAAGAGGAAACAGCATAGCCGGTGTACATGTTTTAGAAGATTTATCTGCATGGCTGGATTTAAGTATTTTTTAAAATGTATAAGTGTAGACAAACATAACAAAGGAGAGTGAACTATGGAACGAAACATTACTATTTTAGGACTGCTGGTTGATGACAGAGCTTCTCACGCTTCTAAAGTACAGGAAGTGCTGACGCGTTATGGATCACATATACTCTCTAGGAGCGGTATTCCGGCACCCAGTAAAGACAGGGGTATAATAACTCTGACCATGGAAGCGTCTGAGCAGGAACGTCAAGAAATAGAACAAGAACTGGGGCAGATACGTGGGATACAGGTGCGAACATTGAGTTTTGGGGTGCCTTCAGATGTATTTAATGATTGATAACAGCCGGTAGAATATTACCCCCAGGATGAAGCTGATAGGTATGGTTGTTAGCCAGGCAGCTAAAATGCTGTACACAGTCTGCCAGTTTACATTCTTCAAACCTGTGCTGCAGCCCACGCCTGTAATAGAGGAGGAAATTACATGAGTGGTACTGACAGGCAGGTGCAGGAGTGTAGCAGTAGTTATTACAGCGGCTGAAGCCAGGTCAGCGGAAAAACCGCTGGGGGGTGTGAGGCGGGTAATCTTTTTGCTTACAGTTTGAATTATGCGCCATCCTCCTACTGAAGTACCGGCAGCCATAGCCAGGGCAGCTGAAATTTTAACCCACAGGGGTATAACATTTAAATCATGCTGTATCCCACCCGCTACCAGGGCAAAGGTAATAACGCCCATGGTTTTCTGCGCGTCATTGCTGCCGTGACTGAAAGCCTGAAAGGCAGCTGCCATAACCTGCATTTTACGAAAATGTTGGTCAATTTTTTTTGAATTCAGTTTTAACAGCAGCCGGCAGAGGATCATAACAGCAAATCCAGCAGCTAATGCCAGTGGTGGGGATATTACTAAGGCCTGGATAATACATAGCAGTCCTTCGTCATTTACTGCTTTCCACCCAGCTGCGGCAGTGGTTGCCCCGGCCAGAGAACCAATAAGAGCATGAGAGGAACTGCTGGGAATACCAAAGTACCAGGTAAGCATATTCCAGGTTGTCCCTGATAGTAAGGCTGAAAAAACAATCTGCAGACCGTTAGATAATGCAGAAGGAGAAATTATACCCTCTGCAATGGTATGGGCAACTCCTGTAAATAACAGCGCCCCTGTAAAGTTCAGAATAGATGCTAAAATAACGGCTTGAAAAGGTGCAAGAGCACCGGTGGCTATGGAAGTTGCAACGGCATTTGCTGTGTCATGAAACCCGTTAATGAAGTCAAAAATTAAAGCTGTGCAGATTAATATTCCTATAAAAAAAATACTTTCTGGCATATGTCACCCCATAAAAATAGTTCTTTTCTAACATATTCCAGAAAGTATAAAATATTAAATTTATTGCTCTATATCTAAATAATCTCTTAACTTATGTTTTGAGTTTCTTACAAACTGAACAAATTCATTCCCGTTAAAAGCTTGATTTAACCTGTAAAGGATTTCTACATGTTCTTCCAGTTTTTCAATATTATCTAATTCTAGGGCATTTAAAAATTTAAAGCTGCCTGCGTTGTCAAATGTTGCTTTTACTTTTTCTATTCCTTTTTCAGTTATGTAAACACGTTTAGTGCGGGCATCATTACTGTCTATTTCTTTACGAACAAGGCCGGATCGTTCCATTCGCTCCACCAGGTCCACGACGGTGGAAAGATGCCAAAGACCGTATTTGCTTATTTCTGATAAGGTACTGCCGTTTTCAAAAAAAAGAATATAAAGCATGTGCTGCTGTGATACTGTCAATCCTGATTTTGAAGCACACTTTCTCCAATCTTCATCAATTGCTTTATATAAACCTCGAATTAGATTAAGCAGCTGATGGAGAAAAAGATTTTTTTTTTATCTTCCACATCACCACACCTTTCCTGTAATTTAGTTATTAAAATGATAATAAAAGTACTAATACAACAAATTATCAAAAATATCCTTTGATTTATGTAAAATTTGCAAAAAAAGAACCCTAAAGGGTTCTTTTCACTAATGGGGTTTTCTGCGGGCATGAATATATATACTTTTACCGTCGTGACTGCCTTTTATTTGATGGTCAAACCCATTTTCATTTAATAAATTAATAATTGGGTCAGCTTGATGTGCATCAGCAGATTCAAGGGTAACAGTGAGTTCATCACTGTGTCCCATATCATGCAGGGCCTGCTGCAGGCGGTGAATATCATATTTATCCACATCAGGCTGCAGGTTCATTGTTATCTTTTCCATTTTACACACATCCTTCCTTTTCTTTTTAGCTAGTCTGCCCTGCAGTATCATTAAATATAAGATAGTTCACCTTTTTTAACTTTAATCTTTGCACCTGTGAGCTCTACCAGCCTTTCGGTAAGGGCATCTGCTTTTTCCGGCTGCAGGAAAAACTGCATTTTAACCTTCTGGTCGTAAAAAATATTAATTTTTTTAGCACCAAAATTTTCTACTTCTTTTTTTGCCATTCCTAGCCAATGGTAATCCATAATAACAATAAGCTGGAGGTGAAGTTCTTTTTTTATTACTCCTGCCGCTTCAATACCTCTTACTGCTGCCTCTGAGTAAGCACGAACGAGGCCGCCGGCACCAAGCATAATTCCACCAAAGTACCTGGTAACCACCAGTGCAGTTTTTGATAATCCCTTCCGGTTCAGCACGTCTAAAACAGGCCTGCCTGCAGTTCCGCTTGGTTCCCCGTCATCGCTGCAGCGCTGGATTTGCTCGTTAATAACATAAGCAAATACATTATGGGTGGCTTCACGGTGTTTATCCCTTACTTTTTTAATAAATTCGTCAGCCTCTTTTTCATTGTTAACCGGGGAGGCAGTGGTTATAAAACGAGACTTTTTGATGACAATTTCAGCTTGAGCTGTTTTTTGCAGGGTTGTGTAGCAGCTTTTCATTGACAATACCTCCTCGGTACATAATAATTTATTTTTATTTAAATTGGCAAGTGATAGGGAAGAAGTATTTTATGTCGAATGCATATATTAAGGTAATAAAAAATTGCCGGAGGATATTCTAATGCAGTTAGTTAACATTAATTATTTTAAACTATTAATGGCACTATCCACAGCCTTGGATCTTACAGGCAGTGGTATGATGAAGCATCACGTCAGGGTTGCGTTAATTGCCAGCAGAATTGCCCACAAAATAGGGCTGGATCAAGATACGGTTAAGAGAGTGGTTCATGCTTCCCTGCTGCACGACATTGGAACAATAACTTTTACCGAAAAAGCCAAGCTGGAAGATTTTGAAGCAGCTGATACCTACTCTCATTGTGCACGGGGCCGCTGGCTGCTGGAATTTTCTCCTTTACTTAGAGGGTTGGCCGAAATTGTTCACAGCCATCACGACCGCTGGGATGGCGGAAATAAGACAGGCTTGTCTGGTGATGATATTCCTTTGGCCAGCCGGATAATTCATTTAGCCGACCGGGTAGATGTACTAATTAACAACAGTGAATACGTACTTCATCAGCGTAAATTTATAATAAATAAAATTATAGACCTGTCTGGCAGGGTATTTGACCCCTACCTGGTGGAAGTGCTGCTGGATTTAGCCAACCAGGAGAGTTTTTGGTTGGATTTAACCAGTGGGATGTATGAAAAACTGCTGCCTAAAGAGATAAGATACAGCAGGGAGAAAGTTTCCGTTCAAGGCCTGCTGAGTATTGGAGAAGTGTTAGCCAGGGTTATAGACAGCAAAAGCCGCTTTACCCATATACATTCAAGACTGGTTTCAAAGGTAGCTTTACAGATGTCTAAGGCAGCCGGTTTTTCACCAGGACACTGCCAGGCTGTGGGAGCAGCTGGACTTTTGCATGATTTGGGTAAACTGGCAGTGCCGGAAGCCGTATTAGAAAAACCGGGCCCGCTGACCTCGAAAGAATATGATATTATCAAATGTCATACATATTATACTTACCGCATACTGGAGATGGTAGATGGATTCGAGGATATAAAATGCTGGGCCTCCTACCATCATGAAAAATTAAACGGTAAAGGATATCCCTTTGGCCTGGAGTATAAAAAATTAAGTGATGAATCCCGGCTTATGGCCGTTAGCGATATCTTTTCAGCCCTTGTGGAAGACAGGCCGTACCGTCTTGGACTTTCCCGCCATAAAGTAGAACAAATACTGCTGGAAAAAGTAAAGGAAAAAGAACTTGACGGCAAATGGGTAAGTCTTTTGTTAGATAACTATAACGAGATGTATAACTTAAAAGATAGCTGTAAAACAAATGAAAACCCCATCCCATTTTAACTTATAGAGAAATGGGATGGGGTTTTACTTATTACGGTAAATAAACCACTGCTTCCACTTCTACTAAAACGTCTTTGGGAAGGCGGGCAGCTTCTACACAAGCCCGGGCGGGTGGATCTTCCTGAAAATACTGGCCGTAAACTTCATTAACTTCTGCGAACTGATCCATGTTTTTTATAAAGACTGTAGTCTTAACCACGTTCTTTAAAGTTCCCCCTGCTTCTTGAATTATGGCCTGCAGGTTTTTCATAGACTGGTGGGTTTGGTCCTGAACATTGCCCGGAATATCCCCGGTGGCAGGATTTACCGGGATCTGCCCCGATACAAACAGCAACGGCCCAACCCTGACTGCTTGAGAGTATGGACCAATGGCTGCAGGAGCTTCTTTGGTGCTAATAATTGTTTTTTCGCTCATCAAAATACCCCCTATTAATTTATTATTTAATATTTGCCATTGGAATGAAGATTATTATTTAAAGTGTATTGAACACAAACAATCGGAAATCATAAGAGAAATAAATATTTTAATCAATGGAGGGTACATATATGAGTGAAGTTAGAGCAGTCCCAGAACCTTTCAAAATTAAAATGGTAGAGCCGTTGAAAAAAATCACAAGGGAAGAACGTCAAACAGCTTTAGAAAGGGCAGGGTACAATATATTTCTTCTAAAAAGCAATGAGGTTTATATTGATCTGCTTACAGACAGCGGTACAGGGGCTATGAGTGACCACCAGTGGGCTGGATTAATGATGGGTGATGAAGCTTATGCCGGAAGTCGAAATTATTTTCACCTCCAGGATGCTGTAAAGGATATTTTTGATTACAACTATGCTATACCTACCCACCAGGGGAGGGGAGCAGAACAGGTCTTATTTCCCATCTTAATAAAGAAACCAGGGCAAATTGTAATCAGTAATATGCACTTTGATACAACCAAAGCTCACGTGGAGCTTGCCGGTGGTAGGGCGGTAAATATTGTAATAGAAGATGCTTTTGATACTGAAAAATATCATCCCTTTAAAGGAGATTTTGACACCGGAAGGCTGGAAGCTTTTATAAAAGAACAGGGATCAGATAAAATTGCCTTTATCATTGTAACCATTACCTGCAACAGTGCCGGTGGCCAGCCAGTTTCTATGAAAAACATAAAAGAAGTAAGTGAAATTGCTAAGAAATACGGCATCAGAATTTTTATGGATGCTGCCAGGTTTGCTGAAAATGCTTATTTCATTAAAGAGAGAGAAGAAGGATACGCCGATAAATCCATCAAGGATATAGTAAAAGAAATGTTTAGTTATGTGGAAGGATTTACCATGAGCGCCAAAAAGGATGCCATCGTAAACATTGGGGGCCTTATAGGAATTAAAGATGATGAAGAGCTGTATACCCAGGCCAGTTCCCGGGTTGTACCGTTAGAAGGCTTTGTTACTTACGGTGGATTGGCGGGAAGAGATATGGAAGCCTTGGCCAGGGGCCTGCATGAGGGAATGGATTACGACTACTTAAATTACAGGGTCGGCCATGTCAGGTACCTGGGAGAAAGGTTAAGGGAAGGCGGAATTCCCATTCAGTATCCAACTGGGGGACATGCAGTTTTTGTTGACGCCAAGAAAATATTACCTCATATACCTTTCTACCAGTTTCCCGCTGTGGCCCTGGCTAACGAACTATACCTGGAAGCCGGCGTCAGGGGGGTTGAAATAGGATCATTCCTGCTTGGAAGGGATCCCGATACCGGCGAAAACCTGGAATCACCTTTAGAACTGCTGCGCCTGACCATCCCGCGCAGGGTATACACCTATACTCACCTTGATGTTGTTGCTGATGCGTTGATAAACATTAAAGACAAAGCCAGCAGTTTAAAAGGCTTGGAATTTACTTATGAACCTAAAATTTTAAGGCACTTCACTGCCAG
Organism: Desulfotomaculum sp.; assembly: GCA_017656165.1. Classification (GTDB taxonomy): domain Bacteria; phylum Bacillota; class Desulfotomaculia; order Desulfotomaculales; family Desulfohalotomaculaceae; genus Desulforadius. The sequence continues at coordinate 21,095 of JACDOL010000015.1, read as the reverse complement.
GTTAAAGCCAGTTCAATAACAAATACGCAAAGTTCCTTAATAAAGGGGGGATATCATGACCGCTGAACGTGAAACGTGGTCGGGCAAAACGGGGTTTATTTTGGCTTGTATAGGTGCCGCCATGGGATTGGGAAGTATCTGGATGTTTCCCTGGCGGATAGGACAGTTTGGTGGCGCTGCCTTTCTGGTACCTTATCTTATATTTACTTTTGTGCTGGGTGTGACCGGGCTGATGGGTGAATTTGCCTTTGGCAGAAGCCAGCAGAGGGGTGCCATTGGATCTTATGAAAAAGTATTTAAAGAAAGAGGTATTAGCGGCGGCGCTGCCCTGGGAGTTATTCCGGTGCTGGGAGTCAGTGGTGTATTTACTTTTTATCTAATAGTGGTAGGGTGGATACTTAAGTATCTAACACTTTCCATCACCGGGGCCTTTAATAAAATAGACATTCCTGCGTACTTCGGGGGGGTTGCCGGGCAAACCGAAAGTATTCTATGGCACTTTCTTGCCCTGGTACTTACCCTGGTGATAATTAGAATGGGTGTTAAAGATGGAATTGAGACTGCTAACAAGTATATGATGCCTGGTTTGTTCATTATACTGGCCATATTAATGATCAGGTCTGTAACTCTTCCTGGAGCCCAGGAAGGAATAAACTACTTGTTTGTTCCAGATTGGTCTTATCTGGCAAAGCCAATTACCTGGGTAATGGCACTGGGGCAGGCTTTTTTTACAGTGTCACTGGGTGGGGCAGCTATGCTGGTGTACGGGAGCTATTTAAAAGCAGATGAAGATATACCATCGTCAGCACTGAACACAGCTTTTTATACCACACTTGCATCTCTGCTGGCAGCGCTGGTAACTATCCCGGCAGCCTTTGCATTTAATCTAGACGTTCAAGCCGGCCCCCCCCTTTTATTTATCACTGTACCCTTTATATTTAAAATGATGCCAGGGGGCTATATTTTCGGTATCCTGTTCTTTGTAGCAGTGGTATTTGCAGCCATATCCTCGGCCATAAACTTAATGGAAGTTCCAGTAGAAGCTATAATGGACCGTACTGGTTGGAGCAGGACCAAAAGTGCTTTTTTGGTTACCGTAATTGGGTTTCTCATTGGAATACCCCTGGATTTAAATCTAAACCTATTTGGTATATTTGCAGATATAGTTACCATTTACATTGTTCCCTTTGGGGCAGTGCTGTCAGCCGTGGTTTTCTTTTGGATTTACGGCTCATCCAAGGCCAGGGAGCAGGTTAACAAGGGTGCTGCCAAGCCGCTGGGAGCGTGGTGGGAATATCTGGCAAAATATGTATTCACAGGTGTAGCTATCTTTGTTCTGATAATGGGCATCATTATGGGAGGAATATAGTAACATCAAAAAGGAGGGATTAATATGGTTAAAAAAGCTGGTAACTTTAAGACTCCAGAGCCGGAAAAAACAGTTGATGCAGTGAAAGAAAGGCATAATCAAAAACCAAAGAATATGAAGTATACTTCACCGGCCATGTCAGACGGTACTGTACCCTAGAGTTAAAAGAGTCAAGGTGGTTATATTATCACCTTGGCTCTTTTAGTTTTTCTTATTAATGGTATAATGTTTCAGAAAGGGTGTGATGCAATGGAAGACTACCTTATAAAAGCAATAGGTGAAGAAGAACAATTTAGAGTATATGCCTGCGTTACTACCAATGTGGTTGAAGAAGCTCGCAGACGTCACAATACCTGGCCCATTGCCACTTCTGCCCTGGGGCGTACAATGACCGCTGCACTGTTGATGGGTGCCAATTTAAAGGGTGACGACCTGCTGACTATCAGGGTGCTGGGAAACGGACCATTGGGAGCCATTGTAGTTACTGCTGATGCCCACGGCAGCGTTAGAGGGTATGTGCAGAATCCCCAGGTGCACCTGCCCAGTAAAGATGGGAAACTGTCCGTGGGAGCTGCCGTTGGCAGGGGAACACTGTCGGTAAGTAAAGATTTAGGGTTAAAAGAACCATTTACCGGTACAGTGGAACTGGTATCAGGGGAAATTGGTGAAGACCTCGCCGCCTATCTTTTAAAATCTGAACAAACACCGTCAGCGGTGTCACTGGGTGTGCTGGTGGAAACAGATAACAGTGTTAAGGCGGCAGGTGGTTTAATTTTACAGCTGATGCCCGGTGCCCGGGAAGACATCCTGGAAAAATTAGAACAGGGTTTAGCTTCAATGCCCCCGGTCAGCAGTCTCGTTAACCAGGGTGCTAAACCCGAGGACATGGTTAAACTGCTTACTGAAGATTTGCCGGTTAAAATTTTAGATAAAATGCCTGTTAGTTTTTCCTGCAGCTGCAGTCGGGAAAGATTAGAACAGGTTTTAATCAGCATGGGTAAGGACGAACTTGCTGACTTAATTGAAGAGCAGGGAGAAGCAGAACTGCAGTGCCATTTCTGTGCCCAGAAATATCACTTTAATAAGCAGGAACTGCAAAAAATCCTGGAAGAAGCAGAGAATTAGAGGTGCATTCGCCGCACCTCTATTTTCTGTCAAAAAAATATCGTATTTTTTGCAATAAACCTATTGACTTCTAGATTAATTTATCGTAAATTATTATTCGTCGCTGGAATAAAAGCAAAGCGGAGCTGTGGTGTAGGGGTTAACATGCCGGCCTGTCAAGCCGGAGATCGCGGGTTCAATTCCCGTCAGCTCCGCCACAATGCGGAAGTAGCTCAGTGGTAGAGCATCGCCTTGCCAAGGCGAGGGCCGCGGGTTCGAATCCCGTCTTCCGCTCCACTATAATTTACAGTTGACATTTTAATAAAAATGTTATATAGTGATATTTGGCGGGTAAGTAATACATAAAGTGCGGAGCTGTGGTGTAGGGGTTAACATGCCGGCCTGTCAAGCCGGAGATCGCGGGTTCAATTCCCGTCAGCTCCGCCACAATGCGGAAGTAGCTCAGTGGTAGAGCATCGCCTTGCCAAGGCGAGGGCCGCGGGTTCGAATCCCGTCTTCCGCTCCAGTAACAAGGACCAGGTTAAACCTGGTCTTTTTTTCTATGTGAGAAGGAGCGTAAATACTGGCGGTGCTAAGACCTGCCGCAAAATAGAGGTGAGCTGTGTGCAGATCAACCACCGCGTAACAGGTACTGAAGCAGGAAGAACAGTAAAGAGTTTATTGTACAAAAATATGTGCTTTTCCAGCACTATGATACGCAGGTTAAAGAAAAATGCCGGCGTTTTGGTTAATGAAAAGCCGGTATATTTAAACCACCGGTTAAAAGAGGGAGACTTAATAACCATAAACATAATTACAAAAGATAAATCCAGTATAAAACCCCAACCCCTTCCTGTTGATATTGTTTTTGAAGACCAGCACCTGCTGATAGTGAACAAACCTGCGGGCATGTTGGTGCATCCATTAAAACACGAACCGGAAAATACCCTGGCCAATGCAGTGGTGTACTATTATCAGCAGCAAAATATTGAAGCTGCTTTTCACCCGGTTTCAAGGCTGGACCGGGATACATCTGGGCTGGTGGTAGTAGCTAAACATCCTCATTCTGGTTATTTACTCTCTAAACAGCTGCATACCAGAAATTTTCAAAGGGAGTACCTGGCGGTGGTACATGGAGAAATTAAGCACTTAAAGGCTGTTATAGCCCTGCCCATTGCCCGCTGTCCAGGCAGCAGTGTTAAACACCGGGTTGACCCGGGTGGACGAAAGGCTGTTACCCATTACCAGGTTATAAAGACAATGAATGATGCCGCGCTGGTAAGACTGCGGTTGGAGACCGGCCGTACACATCAAATAAGGGTTCATATGAGCCATATCGGCCACCCGCTGGTGGGTGATGAACTTTATGGAGGAAGCAGGGATAAAATAAGCAGGCAGGCACTGCACTGCTGCCGGGTAAAACTTGTGCACCCTATAACCGGGGAACAAATATCAAAAGAGAGTTCTCTTCCCCGGGACATGCAGAATTTACTCAGCTTATACCAGGAGTGACTATTATGAAAAAATATAATATAGACTACAAAAAGCTGTATAAAATAACCCGTGATGTTACCCCACTGGCAGAAGATTGTGGGGAACTCTGCGGCAGTGTATGCTGCCAGCCTGATGATAAAGATACCCTGGGGATGTATTTATTTCCGGGTGAAGAAGTGATGTTTACAGGTGATGAAGATTGGCTGGTGTGGGAGAAAAGGGACCCTAAAGAAGATGATTTTCCCTCTTCCTGGGAATACCCTGTTTATTTTATACGGTGTACCAGGACGTGTCCCAGGGAAAGAAGACCTCTCAGCTGCCGGTTCTTTCCCCTGGCACCGCATTTAATGAAAGATGATACACTTTTATTAATTTATGATACTTTACCACTGCCTTATACCTGCCCATTAATAGCAGGTACAGTTCCGCTGAGAAAAGATTTTATTGAAGCAACAGCTCAATGCTGGAAGGAACTATTAAAGGACAGCCGGATTTATGAACTAGTAAAAATGGACTCCGAAGAAAGGGAGAGGAAAGAAATTCAGGCGGCAGCTGCCTGGGAAGGGAAACTGCCGAGCAGCGACTAGCTGTCCCCTCCATGCAGACAGTAAATGAAACAGTTATTGTCTGCATGGAGGGGATATTTATTATTTTATTTTGCTCACCATATACTCAATAAACTGCCTTGCTGCCCTGCCTGAGCGGCCGCTGTGATTCAGCACCCACTGCAGCGCCTTGTGATGCAGTTCTTCCTTTCTTACATTTAATCCATACTGGCTGGCTAAGCCTTCGACAATTTCCAGGTACTGTTTTTGATCTGGTGCTGTAAAAGTGACTGTCAAACCAAAACGATCTGATAAAGATAGTTTTTCTTGGATGCTGTCAGCGGCGTGAACTTCATCCTGCTGGCGTTCACTGAAGCTTTCTCTAATTAGGTGGCGCCGGTTTGAAGTTGCATATATCAATACATTTTGGGGTTTGATTTCCACGCCGCCTTCCAGTACTGCCTTTAAAGCTTTATATTCAATTTCATAATCCTCAAAGGATAAATCATCAATAAATAAAATAAAATGCTGGGGGTAATCAGCTAGCTGGTTGACAATAATGGAGAAGTGACCGAGATATTGTTTTGGGATTTCTACCAGCCGCAGTCCTTTAAGCCCGTATGTATTTGCCAGGGCTTTAACAGTGGACGATTTACCGGTTCCGCGGTCACCGTACAAAAGAACATTATTAGCCGGCTTGCCGTTTAAAAATGCCTCCGTGTTATCTATTATTTTCTGCCGCTCAGAGTGGTATCCAATTAAGTCAGTCAGTTTTACAGGATCTGCCTTATCTACTCCCACTATACGCCGCTTTTCCCCATCCCACCGCAGGATGTGATAACGGCCGTAAATACCAACTCCTGCTGTGTGATAATAATCTATTAATAAATCTATACATCCCTGCCAGCGAGCTGCTGCCGTTAAATTTTCCACCAGGCTGACTGCCTGCTTATTCTTCACAGGTTTCTGTCCCCATGAAGTCATTTCATCTACATTCACCGGCTGCATAGAAATATCAGCCGTAAATAACTTCTGCAGGCACATTAGATCATGTTCTGCAGCACTGCGGAGGGAAAAATTTATATTTGGCCCCCAAACGGCAGCCTGGCGGCTGAAGGGGTTATCATCGTATAACAAAAGATTTAACAAATGATTCTGCCATCCATTACTGGTAAACTGAACATTTTTTTCATTTGCTTCTGCCAGCCTGTAAAACAGCTCTCCGTAACTATCTATTTTTTCATCTTCTCTTTCTTGCTGCAGAAATGCCATTGCTGCTTTAACAACCTTATCTTCTAATATCTGCCGGTAAACGGTAAGTCTTTTGGCATATTTAACTGCTGACATCAGTGGTCACTCCTAATACTAATTTTTTTAAGCACTTTACTTTTCAATATTAGCTTTTGTTTTTTAATTTCCTTTTACAAAAAGTATGAAACAAGGTGCAATAACTTTTAACTGTGAATTAATTATATGTCATAAGTGTCAATTCATGGTATTGGAACATAATATATGGAAAAGATGAAGGGGGTTGACTTATGAAAATAATTTTTAAACCCGGTCAAAATGGGGATAAAGAAAAAAATTTTAAAAAACCAAAAGAGCATCCAGACTTCCCTCATAAGGAGCCTTTACAGGGTGAACAGCTGGAAAAAGAAAATACTGAGAAATCTGCAATGACTGAGGAAAAACCTGTTGAGAAGCAGGTTGAAAAAGAAGAACAGCAGATGGTAAACAGCCAGTATCCCGGATATCCAGATTATCCTGGTGAACATCCCAGTTATCCTGATTATCCTGACTACTGCCCGGGATGCCCGGAGTACCCGGAATATCCCAGCTGCCCGGATTATCCTGAATACCCGGAGCATCCCGGTTACCCGGAAGACCCGTGCGATGATTCCAAATACAAGTGCGGCCCTTATCCTTACCCAGGATACTATTATCCCCTGCAGTGCCTAGGTTATGCTTATATTCCATGGCAGAGGTACTGGCGGAAGTATCCTCCTGCCGAGGCTCATGATAAAGGAACGCTGTTCCCTGAACTTTACAGCCCGTATTTTCCAGATAGAAAACCGCCGGTAGTTCCTATTCCATACTTAAACAGGCGGCAGCCCATGCTCCGTAAAAAGAAACGTTAAGCCAGAGGAGGGAAACTTATGCAGTCATCATGTAGAAAAATAATGAGTGAACTTATGCAGTGGAGTTTTGTTCAGTATGAACTGCTGCTGTACCTTGATACTCACCCGGAAGATAGAACTGCATACCAGGACTATGTTAATGCTTGTGATAAAGTTAATCAATTAAAAAGACAATATGAAGCATACTGTGGGGCTTTAACACCCTGTGGTTTTGCGCCGCCTCAGTACCCCTGGGGATGGATTGAAACACCCTGGCCGTGGGAAATTGATTATTAGGAGGGAAGCACCCTATGTGGATATATGAGAAAAAACTGCAGTATCCTGTCCGGGTAAGCAAATGCGATGTAAAAATGGCCAAGTATCTGCTTACCCAATACGGAGGACCTGACGGGGAACTGTCTGCCGCCCTGCGCTATTTAAACCAGCGCTACAGCATGCCAACAAAGAAAGCAAAAGGTCTGCTGACAGATATTGGAACTGAAGAATTAGCTCATTTAGAAATGATCGCTGCTATGATTTACAAACTGTTGAAAGATGTTCCCCTGGAGGTGTTGGAAAGGGAGGGGTTGGGCGCTCACTATGCTGTTCACAACAGCGCCCTGTTTTATGCAGACCCCAACGGTGTACCCTGGACTGCCAGCTATATTCAGGCCCAGGGAGACCCGGTTTCTGACCTTACAGAAGATATGGCGGCAGAACAAAAGGCCCGGCAGGCTTACGAGCAGCTGCTTCAGCTTACCGACGACCCGCTGTTGAAAGACAGCATCCGGTTTTTAAGGGAGCGGGAAGTGGTGCACTTCCAGCGCTTTGGTGAAGCCCTCAATGACGTACAGGGATTTTTAGACAGCAAAAAATACTATTAAAATTATGCCCTGCACAGCGCAGGGCATGTTTGTTTTATGATGGTCCGGCGGTCTGACAACCGCATCAACCTGCAACTTATAATTGATTGCCTGTCAAAATTTTTTAAATTAAAGGGATAGCCTATATTATTTATATTTATACAGATAGCCAGCCGGCTAGAATTTGTCAGGAAAGAATAGCAATTTTAAGCATGGTAACAGCACAGCTGTTTTATCCATAAAAATAAATAGTATATTGCGTTATAAAACCGGATAAACTTACTTACAGTTTTGTATGCTTCAGAGTAGGACAGGTATTATCTCATGCTCAATTTCTAATTCTTTGCATGCGTTCTGAAGAATCTTTGCTCGCCGGCAATAAAGCCGTATTTCAGATCTACCTTCTACAACTGGTTGGAGGCTTACTTTACGGTTTTTGGCAATTCTTTTAGGATGAACTGTTTTTTTTACGCTGCGGGCGGAGAATGCCCATTGGTGAAGATGATAATGGTAAGGATGCTCAAGCAAGAATCATCTTTGTCCTAAACTAAAATAATACTTTATTTATTAAGGGTTTAAGTCAACTTTACCGGCGCGAAAGTTGAGTTAATAATTAAAATTTTCAAAAACAAGAAGGAAAATATAAATTTTTGTTGAATAATTAAGTTAGATTTAAAACATTGTTTCACGATGAGAAACAAAGAGAGGTAGAAAAACATGGGTGTGGGTCAACGGGGTAACATAGTGCAATCATTAGACCGGGCGCTGTCTATTCTTGAAGAGCTATCCCGGCATGATTCTGGTTTAGGTGTTACAGATATAAGTTCCGTTCTCGGATTACATAAAAGTACGGTTTACCGCCTTCTGCATACGCTCATGATTAGGGGTTATGTGGAGAAAATTGTTAGTACAGAAAAATATCGACTGGGTTTAAAAATCATTGAATTAGGTCAAAAACGTTTAGAAAGCACAGAAATTCGATCTGAAGCCCGGCATTACCTTGTAAAATTAATGGAAGAAACTAATGAAACGGTACATTTATGTGTTTTAGATAATAGGGAAGTTGTATACATTGATAAAGTGGAAAGCTCTAATACAGTAAGAATGTACTCTCGTATAGGTCGCCGGGCACCTTTATATTGTACTGGTGTAGGGAAAGCAATATTGGCTTTTTGGCCAGAAGAAGAAATTAAAAAATATGTAAAAGAAAAAGGGTTGTCTCGTAAAACGGATAACACTATTACCGAACTTAATCAATTGTTGAAGCATTTGGAGGAAGTAAGACAAAAAGGTTATGCAGTAGACAACGAAGAACATGACCCGGGAATTAGATGCGTAGCCGCTCCAGTACAAGATTACACTGGAAATGTTGTTGCTTCAATAAGTGTTTCCGGTCCAACCACAAGAATAGCGGAAGATCAAGTAAAGTTACTTGCTGCTAAAGTAAAAAAATGTGCACTTAATATATCTAAGCAGTTAGGGTATAATCCGTGAGGTTTTATCTTAAATAACAGAATATGATATTGAAGCTTTCACAGCATTTCAGAATTCGATTGTTTTAATACAAAAAAATATCTTAATATTTATAATTTAAAAGGAATTTAAAACAGTTTGTCGAATCTTTTCAAAAAGCACTTGATACTTCATACTTTATCATTAAGATATTAAAACTGTGTTTCGTATTATGAAACTATAAAGAGGGATTTATTAAATTATTTCATATGAGGCTTAATGTATGATGATATAGGTATAATATTCAATTATCTATAATAAACAATAATTTTTATTATCTTAAAATTTGAACGCTGTTTTGTATTGTGGAACACACGGCCTGAAAGAGAGGTGATATGGAGGTTTTAAAAATTGTCTTAAATTAAGGAGGCGTTGGGATGAGTTTGCAACTTTTTGATCTAACAGGGAAAGTGGTTCTTTTTGTAGGTGGTGGGGGTGGCCTTGGTCGTGCTATTAGTTTAGGTTTGGCCAGGGCAGGTGCCAATGTAATTCCAGTCAGCCGAAGTAAGGATCGTAATAAAGAGCTTGTTAAGGAAATTGAAGAATTAGGTTCTAAATCTCTATTAACATCTGTGGATGTAACCAATGAAGCTGATGTAAATCGCCTAGTTAATGAGGTTATTGAGAGGTTTGGACGTATTGATGTCCTAATTAACGCAGCAGGAAAAAATTATAAAAAACCGGCCTTAGAGTTAACTGTCGAGGAATGGGATGATGTGATGGCGGTTAACCTAAAAGGTACTTTTCTTTGCTGTAAACTAGTTGGAGAAAAAATGATTTCTCAGAAGAGCGGCAAAATAATTAATTTTGCGTCATTGGGCTCGCACTTGGGTATAACTCGTTCTGCTGCTTATTGTGCCAGTAAAGGAGCAGTATTACAACTAACTAAAGTATTATCGGCAGAATGGGCTCCTTATGGTATAAACGTTAACTGTATCTCCCCAGGATATTTTAAAACACCACTTACTGAGAAGATGCTTTCAGAAAAAGAAACGTATGAGAAAATTGTTAACCGTACTCCTATGCAGCGACTTGGACTACCTGAAGATTTAATTGGTGCAACTATATTCTTGGCCTCGAATGCATCTGATTTTATAACAGGAAGTACCGTAGCAGTTGAAGGAGGCTTTCTCTCCCTGGCTATTTAAGCTATGGGAGCATGAGGAGGGCTGCACTATGGCGGAAAAAATGATAGCTGCCGTATACCAGGGTGTACAGCAAATAGATATAAAAGTGGTTGACAAACCCCAACTGCATCCTGGGAAAGTTTTAATCAAAGTTAGTTATGCTGGAATTTGTGGTTCCGATATGGGGATCTATTTCGGTAAACATCCCAGGGCAAAGGCGCCTCTTATTATGGGGCACGAAATAACTGGTGAGATTGTAGAAACTAGTTTACCCGAAGGGGCAAAAATTAAAGTTGGTGATCGTGTAACTGTCAATCCATTAATTTCTTGTGGTCAATGCCTACCATGTCAAACCGGTAATGCTCATGTCTGCAGGAATCTTGGATTGGTAGGCATTGATACTGACGGTGGATTTGCTGAATTCGTGGCAGTAGATGCCGACAAAGTAGTAAAAATTCCTGAACACCTACCGCTGGATACTGCTTGCCTGGTTGAGCCATTAGCAGTAAGTGTTCATGCAGTACGAAAATCCGCCTATAAGACAGGAGATACGGTGGTAATCCTGGGAGGTGGGCCCATTGGTTTACTCACTGCAATTACAGCAAGATATGCTGGGGCTTCTCAAGTAGTTATTTGTGAAGTGAGTCAGAGTAGGAAGGCACTTGCCAGTAGCCTGGGCTTTACGGTAGTAGATGCTAATGACAAGCCGGAGGAAGAGATATTAAACCTTACAAATGGAAATGGTGCTGATGTAGTTTTCGAAGCTGCTGGTGTACCAGATACTGCTGCATTGGCTACCCAAATAGTAAAAATTACTGGACAAGTGGTTGTTGTAGGTGTGTTTAAAAGGCCTGCTCTAGTGGACCTGCAGGTTGTTAATTTCCGGGAACTTTCATTAATTGGAACAAGGGTTTATACACCTCAAGATTACCAAGTTGCTGTTAACATGCTGGTGAAGGATAAGAGTATAAGCCGGGTCATATCCCACCGGTTGCCGTTAGAACAGGTCCAGAAAGGATTTGACCTTATGCTTAAGTCTGAAGATTCTATGAAAATTCTATTGTATCCTTAAAGAGGTAGTAAATATTTAAGGAGGAAAGTTTATGAATAAAAAAATAATTGTCATTGGTATTGCTTTAATGATGGTAGGATTGCTGCTGGTTGGATGTGGTGGGGGTGGCGAATCAGGAAAACAGGCTAATACAGATGGCACTTACAACATTAAGATTGGCTCCCCCTTAGTAGAAAGTCATCCTGGCCATAAAGGATTCCTTAAGTTTAAAGAGTTGGTAGAAAAAGAGAGTAACGGAAAAATTAAAGTAGAGATTTTCCCTAACGGTGTACTGGGTGGAGACCGTGAACTAACCGAAGCAGTGCAATTGGGTACTGTTACGATGACATTGTCCTCAACTTCACCCGTTGCTAACTTTGAGAAGTCTTTCTACTTGTTTGACTTGCCGTTTCTATTCCCAGATCGTGAAACAGCTTATCAGGTACTAGATGGTCCACTAGGTCAAAAATTGCTAGATAACTTATCAAGCCAAGGTATTAAGGGTCTAGGTTATTGGGAAAACGGTTTTCGTCACATAACCAATAGTAAGCACCCGATTAAAAAACTTGAAGACCTGCAGGGCCTTAAACTTAGAACTATGGAAAATAAATTACACATAGCTGCATGGAAACAACTGGGTGCTAATCCAACCCCCATGGCCTTTGGCGAACTTTTTACTGCGTTACAACAACGTACAGTTGATGGACAGGAAAACCCATTAGCCCTAATTGACTCTAACAAGTTTTATGAAGTACAGGATTACCTAACTTTATCCGGTCACGTTTACACTCCCTTTGTTATTATGATGAACAATGATTTCTTTAACAGCCTCCCCCAAGATCTACAACAGGTTGTTTTGGATGCAGTTAAAGAAGCTGGTGAATACCAGCGTAACCTGATGAAAGAACAAGAAGATGATAGTTTGCAGGTTATTAAAGATGCTGGTGTAGAAGTTTATGAACTTTCTAAGGATGAAAAAGACAGAATGATAAAAGCTTTAGAACCAGTATATGATGAGGGTGCCAAAATAATTGGTGATCGCAAATTGATTGATCAACTGATGGCTGAGGTTGAAAAGTACAGTAAGTAAAGATTGAGCTGTACGGGTACTTTACCCGTACAGCCCAATATCGCTAATGTCAAGGGGTGAGGAAATGAACCTGGTAAAAAAGCTTGATGAAAACCTGGAGAAATATCTGTTGGTTGTGTTGTTATCTTCAACAGTTATATTAATTGCCCTGCAGGTGTTTATGCGTTATGTAATGGATGCTTCGCTTTCTTGGACAGAAGAGCTAGCCCGTTTCCTGTTTATATGGATGGCTTATATAGGTATTAGTTACGGAGTAAAAGAAAAACGCCATATTAGAGTTGATGCAGCGCTGTTATTTATGCCGAAAAAAGTACAAAAAGTTATTCGTATTATTGCAGATGTCTTATCTATTGTTTTCTGTATTTTCATTATTAAACAGGGGATATCGGTAGTGATGAACCTAGCTAATTTTGGCCAGACCTCACCTGCTCTTTCTATTCCGATGGCTTATGTATACTTGGCGTCTCCCGCAGGTCTTTCTCTAGCCATTATAAGGTTGTTACAAAATATAGTTGAAACGGCCCGATCATTGAAAAATGCAAATGAAGATGATGAATCTAATTTAGTTAGGTCTTTGCAATCAGATGCCTCATAAAATGATTAATTAATAAGAGCCCTTTGGTGGCAACAGATTTTTTAGAAAGGGTTGATTAAATGGTAGCTCAGGCATTGTTTGGCAGTTTTTTTGCCTTACTTATATTAAACGTTCCGATTGGGATAGCTTTGGGCTTGGCATCTGTTTTAGCTATAATTATTGCCGGTGTTCCCTTAGACATGTTGGCCCAGGGGATGATTACTGCAGTTGACTCCTTTCCGCTAATGGCAGTTCCCTTCTTTATTTTAGCAGGAGACCTGATGGGTAAAGGTGGGATATCTAAACGGTTACTAGCTGTGGCAGATGTGCTGGTAGGACGTTTTCCCGGTGGGTTGGCGATGGTAACGGTAGCAGCTTCAATGTTTTTTGGAGCTATTTCTGGATCGGCACCGGCAACAGTGGCTGCTATGGGGACAATGATGATTCCGGAAATGGTTAAAGCCGGATATGATAAAAAATTTGCGGCTGCAGCTGTGGCTGCTTCTGGCACCATTGGCGTTATGATTCCTCCCAGTATTCCCATGGTTATATACGGTGTTTCCACTGGTGCATCAATAGGTGATATGTTTATTGCCGGAGTTTTACCTGGAATACTGGTAGGTTTGTCTTTAATGATTTGGTGTTACATTTACGCAAAAAGAAAAGGTTTAAGGGGTTCGGATACTCGATTTACTATAAAAGGTTTATTAAAAGTTTGCAACTATGCTAAATGGGCTTTACTGGTTCCGGTAATTATTTTAGGCGGAATTTACGGTGGTATCTTTACACCTACTGAAGCGGCAGTTGTAGCTGTTGTGTATGGATTTATTGCCGGGGTATTTATATACCGGGAACTAAAGCTGCCAGATGTTCCTTCTGTAGTGGCATCTTCAGCTCTTACAACTGCAACGGTATTGATTATTGTTGGTACTGCTACTACATTCGGCAGGTTGTTAGCCTTGGAGCAAGTTCCAACCATGCTTGCCAATGCTATAACATCATTTTCTGACAGTTCCGTTGTTGTGTTGTTATTAATAAACATTCTTTTGTTAATTGTGGGACTATTTATGGATACTTTGGCAGCAATTATTATTTTAGCACCTATTCTATTACCGATTGCTACTAAAGTTGGGCTGAATCCCATTCACTTTGGGATTATTATGGTAGTCAACCTGGCTATTGGCTTTGTTACTCCGCCGCTTGGTGTAAACCTGTTTGTTGCCAATGGAATATCTGGGGTTCCCCTAGAAAAATTATCCAAAGCTGTAATACCATTTTTCCTTGTTCTTTTACTGACACTATTTATAATTACCTATATACCTGACATTTCTATGGGGATAATTCAATTTGTTAAATAAGGGTTATTTTTTTAAAGCAGCCAACATATCGAAATTTAATAAAACATTGTTTCATATTATGAAACATTTTTAGAAAGGAATGCGTTTAATGCCAGAGGTAGTTACACTTGGTGAAACAATGGTTCTGTTAAATCCTATTAATACTGGACCATTAAAATACGTCTCCCATTTTGTTAAACAAATTGGAGGCGCTGAATCTAACTTTGCTATAGGAGTCAGCAGGCTGGGACATTCAGCCGGCTGGATTAGCCGGGTAGGCCAGGACGAATTTGGCAAATATATAGTTTCGTTTATTCGAGGCGAAGGGGTTGATACCAGCCAGGTTAAGCTGGACAAAGAAGCACCTACCGGGGTGTATTTTAAAGAACGCTATGAAAATGGGGAAAGTAAAGTTTACTATTACCGTAAGGGTTCTGCAGCAAGCAGAATGACTCCACAAGACTTGAACCAAGATTATATTGCTAGTGCAAAATTCCTGCACGTTTCCGGAATAACACCGGCGTTAAGTGAATCCTGTCACCAAACTGTTTTAGAGGCTATTAAGATAGCTAAATCTAAAGGAGTAAAAATTAGTTTAGACCCCAATATTCGCCTGAAACTATGGTCAGAACAGCGTGCCCGAGAAGTAATAATGGAGATGTTATCCCAGTCAGACATAGTTCTTCCGGGACAAGAAGAAGGTCGATTGCTGGTAGGGACTGACGATCCGGTGAAAATCGCTAATAAAATGTTGCGAGCGGGTGCCAAAATTGTAGTAATAAAACTTGGGGAAAAAGGTGCTTATTATGCTACTGAGGATAAAGCAGAATTCGTACCGGGATACTCAGTATCAAAGGTGGTGGATCCCATTGGTGCCGGTGACGGTTTTGCAGCTGGATTTATAAGTGGATTACTTAAAGGTTGGGATATTACAGAATCAGTAAGGTTAGCCAATGCGGTGGGAAGCCGGGTTACTCAGGTGATAGGAGATGTTGAAGGCTTACCTACTATGGAAGATATTGAAGTTTTCCTAGGGCGGAAGAAGGGGGTTGAACGTTAATTGTGCAGAATTTAATTTTACCCAAATCCCGGCTGACCGAAAGCCTCTTAGAAAGCGGTATAGTTGCTGTGGTACGTGGTGTCGAAGCAGCTAAAGTGGTAGAAATTGCCAAAGCGTTGCATGCTGGCGGTATAACAGCGGTTGAATTAACCATGGATACCCCTGGAGCTGTAGATATGATTAAACAGGTGGTGTCAGAAATAGGCGATAAGGCGGTGATTGGTGCTGGTACCGTATTAGACGCAGAAACTGCCCGCGCTGCCATACTGGCCGGGGCCGAGTTTATCTTCTGCCCCAGTTTACATGAGGATGTAATTCGTACCGGTAACCGGTATGGTAAAGTAGTAATTCCCGGGGTAATGACGCCAACCGAAATTATTAAAGCTTATGAAATGGGGGCGGACTTGTTAAAAGTATTTCCGGCCAGTGTACTTGGAGCTAAATATTTTAAAGAAATAAGAGGGCCTTTTAAACATATACCGTTAATGCCTTCAGGAGGAGTTAATTTAGAAAATGCGGCAGAATTTATTAAAGCAGGCTGTGTTGCCCTGGGTGTTGGTGGATCTTTATTAAATAAGCAGGCTATTAAAGAAGGCAACTATGAAGCTTTAACCCTAAAAGCCAAACAATTTGTCCAAGTAGTTTGCCAAGCTCGCAATGAAAAATAAATTCTAAAAAGAGGTGATATTTAATGAGTAAACCTAAAGTTTATGTGACTGACTATGAGTTTGCAAACTTAAAGTATGAAGAAGAAGTTATAAACGAAGTTGGCGCTGAGTTGGTTGGAGTGCAATGTAAAACCGAGGATGAAATTATTGAGCAGTGTAAGGATGCTGTTGGCTTAATAAATCAATATTCCCCCATAACCCGTAAGGTAATGGAATCTCTGCCCAATTTAAAGGTAGTTGCCCGTTATGGTGTTGGTGTTAACACCATTGACATACCTGCTGCCACTGAATTAGGCATTTGTGTTGCCAATGTTCCTGATTACTGCATGGATGAAGTTTCTGATCATGCCATGGCCTTACTATTGGCCTGTGCGCGGAAGGTAGTATTAATGAACAATGAGGTTAAAAAAGGGAACTGGGACTTTAAGGTATCGGTACCCATTAACCGTTTACGGGGACAAAACCTAGGTTTGATTAGTTTTGGTAGAATTGCCCAAAACCTGGCTAAAAAGGCGCAGGCTTTTGGGTTAAACCTGCTGGTTTTCGATCCCTATGTACCTGAATCAGTAGCCAAACAATACGATGCAAAACTAGTGAGTTTGGAAGAACTGCTTAAGAACTCCGACTATATATCTGTTCATGCTCCACTTACTGCTGAAACTGAGCACCTGATCAGTGAAAAGGAACTGCAAATGATGAAGGATTCCGCTTTTATTATAAATACCGGGCGGGGACCTGTAATTGACGAAAAGGCTTTAATTAAAGCATTACAGCAAAAGTGGATTGCTGGAGCCGGTCTTGATGTATTGGAAGTGGAACCTGCTGCGCCAGACAATCCCCTGTTAAAAATGGACAATGTAGTAATTAGTCCCCATGCAGCTTGGTATTCCGAGCAAGCTGAAGTGGAATTAAGAACCAAGACAGCCAGGGGAGTAGCTGAAGTTTTAAAGGGATACTTTCCAAGGTATTTAGTTAACAAGGACGTAATGGAAAAGTTATCTCTAAAAAAATCAATAATGGAGGTGTTGTAAATGGGTAGTGTAAAATTTAAAGGTATAATTCCGCCCATGGTGACAATTTTTAATGAAGATGGTTCTATTGATTGGGAAGGCAATAAAGCATTGATTGATTATCTGATTGACGGTGGTGTTAATGGCATTTTTGTGCTGGGTAGTTCTGGTGAATTTGCTCATCTAAGCACCTCAGAAAGAAAGGAATTTGCTGAATTTGCTGTTAACTACATTAATGGGCGGGTACCGGTTCTGGTGGGAACCGGGCACAGTAATACCCGGGAGGTAGTGGAATTATCACAACATGCTCAAAGTATAGGAGCAGATGGAATTGTAGTTGTTACTCCATATTACTGGAGGCTATCAGAGAAAAACCTTTTTAACCATTATAAAACTGTTGCTGCTTCTATGGATTTACCAATTATTATTTACCACTTCCCCAATTTAACCGGGCAACAATTGTCAGCAAATCTGGTGGCAAAGATGGCTAAAGAGATACCTAACATTGTTGGTATTAAAGACACCATTGATAGCATTGCTCACATCCGGGAATTAGTACTTACCGTTAAAGAAGTCAATCCTGACTTTAGCGTTTTAGCCGGCTTTGATGATCACCTGTTAAATACCTTGGCTATGGGTGGTGATGGCGCTATCCCGGGAACTTCTAATTTTGCTCCTGAAATTAGTGTAGGTGTTTACAAAAACTTCATAGCAGGTCAATATGATGAAGCACTAAAATTAAATAAAATGTTAATTCACTTATCAAGAATATATAGTTTAGATTTGCCGGCCATAGGGGTTATTAAAGAAGGACTAAAACTACGAGGTGTTCCCGTAAGCACTTATGTCCGTCAACCTGCCGGTAAGGCAACGGATTCTGTGTTATCAGCCCTGAAAAAACTAATGAATTTATAGAACATAATTGTTCTATAGCTAAACAGTAAGCTCATTCAATAGCTGCAATTTTATCAAAGCGATTAACAATGTACTGACACTTAATTAATGAAAAAGCCTGTACAGGGTCAAGAAAAAGTAGAAACGGAAATAAAAAACCTTATGCAGGGCGCCTGTGGCAATACTCCACAGGCGCCGTATTATTTAATCTTGTTTGTGGTTGTTCCTGGCTATGGTACGTAACCTGGTTATACAGGACTGGCTCAATCAGCTTTCACGTAAGATATTGGGTTATGCATTTAATATTGCAATTTAGACATATTTTAAGCATGGTAACAGCGCAGCATATAGTTGTTCACAAAAAAGGCCGCGCTTAATTTACACGGTCAATATAATACTAATGATTCTGTTTTTTAACTACCCGATACACCATTTTTATTAGGTTTCTCTAAAATACGCAGTGCTGTTTTTGTCATAACTAGATTATTTGGGGCTGATTTTTTTGCCGCCCACTTCTATATATGTTGTGGCTAAATTGTGCTATGAAGTATTTAAGGCATACGCGAAGTAACTAAATAAATAATAAGAAATATAAAGGATATAATTTACCCTTTGTTGAAATATGCAGCAGGCGTATTCAATAGTAGAACAGCTGCCCGAAGGGCATATTAATGAATATTGAAGAGTACCACTAAAACAAAATTCGAGCATCGCTGGTGTGCACAAAACCCCGGGGATGCTCGAATTTTAAAAACCCTTTAAAATCAAGGGTTTCAGGGTTTACAAGTTTTAAATATTGGTGTAAAATGGTAAAAGGTAGGATTAAAAATGCTGATGCTCGAAAATCCGGTTTTCAGCCCTTGGGGCACAAGGCTTCTAGGGCACGCCCTTAAAACAAAAATAATTCCCCCTGGGAATTGAAACAAATCAATGTCTGCTGTACCGTTACCGTCATCATAATTAACTTAAAACAAAAATAATTCCCCCTGGGAATTGAAACGTAATAGTCCTGTCATTCATAGCAGCTTTAACTTTTAATAACTTAAAACAAAAATAATTCCCCCTGGGAATACATAAAACCCCTGCGTGGGTTTTAATTTTTGTTAATGGTAGGAGTAAAAAATGAACATTCTTCTCTCTTCACTAGCCGATATATGTGAACAACATCCTGTGCAGGAAAAGATAGTTATTGTACCTTCATATATTGCCGGGCACGAATTATGCCGAGCTTTAACAAAGTATAACGGAGGATGGGCAAATCTTTACAGTGAAACAACTACCGGCCTTGCTCAACGAATAACTGAACAATACTTGCTACAGCAAAACATTACTTTATTAACGAGTACATTAACTGCCGCAGCACTAGAAAATATATTTCGTAAATTGAATGAGAATAATTCCCTCCGGTATTTTAAGGACAAAAAAGTTACTGCCGGCTTGGTAAATTCAATTGCTGATGCAATTTTAGAACTGCGGCACTGTGGAATAACCAGTGCTGCCTTAAATGAAAATGACTTTGTAGACATACAAAAAGGACAAGACTTGGTACTTATATTAAGAGAATTTGAAAACTATCTAAACGAATATAAATATATTGACCCTCCTGGCTTAGTTAGTTTAGCTGTTAAAGCTGCACCTAAATTAAATACTTCTAAAAACGAAAAAATAATTATCTTGCCATCTTTTCTAAACTTAACCCCTGTTGAACACCAGTTAATTGAACTGCTTTCACAAGGTAAGTTAATAAAAGTAAATATCGACTCACTGCAGGAAATCCACCCATGCTGCTCTGTTTCCATGTTTCATGCCTATGGAATAAATAACGAGTTAAAAGAAATAATCAGGCGTGTTCAGCAAGCAGGTACTCCCTTGGACGATGTAACCATTGCATATACCAATGATGAATACATACCTGCCCTGTATTCTCTTTCCAAGCGTTTGGGATTTAATCTAACAATTGCTGAAGGCATACCTGTTGCATTTACAAGCCCGGGTAGAGTGTTAAAAGCAATATTGCAATGGATAAAACAAGATTATTCTGCTGCAGTGCTGGTGGACTTGTTAATCAGTGGAGACGTGAAAGTTAAATGTAAAGGCAGAAAAAAAGAATTACCCGGTTACATGGCTGCACGTTTACTGCGGAATTCAGGGATAGGATGGGGAAGGGAACGTTACAATCTGCTAAAATCATTAGCCCAAGATTATAAAGATAAGGCTAATCAAGAGACGGAAACAGAAGGGCAAAGAAGCAAATACCGGGCATTAAGCAATGATGCAAAATATCTACATCTATTCATGCAGCAACTGCTGGAGGCTATACCTGTTCCAGATGATATGAACAGGGTTGACTTCAGGCAGCTGACCAGCAGCCTTTCTGATGTCATGGTGGAAATAGTTAATATTAAAGCGGATGAAAAAGATGCAGCAGCGCTGGAAGGAATAGTTGAACTTCTTAATCAAACCGGTAAATGGGCTGCGTTTGAAATAGAGTTGAAAGAAGCCCTGGAAAGGGTAGAAGGACTGCTTTCTGGTTATAGTGTAGCGCCTTCAGCTTCCAAGCCGGGGCATTTACACCTGGTAAAATATAATAACCTGCTGTGGTCTGCCCGCAGTAACACTTTTATTGTGGGTTTAAATGCCGCAGCCTTTCCAGGCAGCGGCGTGCAGTCTCCTGTTTTACTTGATGCTGAAAAGCTAAAAATAAATGGCAAATTGCCCCTGGGGGCAGATAAACCTAAAGATAATATGAATACAATGATTCAAGCCATTGCATCTAGAAGAGGTAACTTGGTATTAAGCTGCTCTTCATTTGATGTGGCGGAAAACAGGGATAATTTCCCGTCAAATATTTTATTGCAGGTTTACCGGTTAATAAATAATGACATCAGCTTGGATTATTCACATTTAATAAAATTCTTGGGCAACCCGGCATCATACTGCCCGCAGGAGGGCAAACCCGCTCTTGATGAAACAGAATGGTGGATAAATAAAATCCTTAACCAGCAGGCAATTAATGGAAGGGAAGTTGTGGCGGAATGCTATAAAGGCATACAACGGGGGCTTCAAGCTGCAGCGGCCAGAAAAAGTGACCAACCTACCGAGTATGATGGCCTCATTCCTGCAGTAAATGGGGAACTGGACCCCCGTCGAAACAAGGATATTATAATGTCCTGCAGCAGAATTGAAACCCTAGCTTCTTGTCCTTATGCATATTTCCTAAAATATGTTTTAGGCTTAATACTGGCGCAGGAAGTGACACATGACCCATCACGCTGGCTGA
>JACDOL010000014.1 GCA_017656165.1 Desulfotomaculum sp. | reverse complement strand
GAGAGTTTTAAATATATTTTATTAATACCCCTAATATTTACATTTTATTCTTTAATTAAAATAAAAAATGCCGTATAAAATTAATACGGCAGTTAATAAGTTAAAATTAAAATTTAACCACCTAGGGTACGACCATCCCTGTGGCCTGCAGGCTTGTAACCATTTTGCACCCAACCCAGCATAAAGGCCAGCAATGCAGCTGTACCTAAGAACCCGAAAAATATTAGTGCTTGAACCAATCTAATCACCTCTGTTACTATTTTACTAACTATGATATCAGAAAATTAAATATAATCAAGCCCATTAATGGTAATCAGTCTTCTTTAAGCAGGTAATTTTATTATAGCCATGCAACTTTTATAATTAAGAGTGGTGTGTAAATTGGATAAGTACAGGCTGGTTGTTGTTCTGGAAAGTAAATATTTCATACACTTTGACATGTATGTAAATGGTGTGTTAACTAACCCTCAGCACCCCATCTGTATGAAAAAAGAAGAATTTGATAGGTTTTTTAAAATTATGTTTAAGGGATCAAGGGGAAACTGTGTAAAAATGCACTCATTCAGCCCTCCTACCCAATTTTATCCTTAATATACAAGGTTATTCCATACACATCTGCCTTTATGGGGACATATCCTACATTAAAAATTATTATTAATAATCTTTATTGCACTATCAGAGTATACAACCAAGGTATTTACTGAAGAAAATGATAGCCGGCAAATTCAAAGAATGATGCGGCCGGAGGTTTTTTATGTTTGATTTTAGGGGGGGTAGGGGTGAAAATAGGTGATATAGTAACAAAAAAGGTTTATGGTGAAAATATGCAGTTTTGTGTTCTGGGTTTTTATACAAATCAAAGTAACGGGGAAAGGGTGGCAATCCTTGCACTGCTGGATCCCAATTTAATTGTAGAAGCGTCAGTTCAGGAATTGTGCCCTGTTTCCGCCCGGGACTTATTTGCCTTGACTGCCAGTACTATGGTTCATTAACTGCCCGAAATGGGTAGTTTTTTTATACCCTATTAAAGGAATATTTTGTCTGTTATTGAATTATATTATGTTTATATTGGGAAAGGAGTTGTAATTAAAATGGATGAAAATTTACTGAGTATTGCAGAAAATGCCGTGACAGCTGCCGGTAAAAGTGGAGCTGGCATGGCTGAGGCTTATATAGTTAGATCAAAGGAATTATCTATCGATGTACGAAATGGTGAAGTTGAAACTATGAAGTTAGCCGATGATAGAGGGATTGGCTTAAGGTTAATTAAAGATGGTAAGAGCGGATTTTCCTATAGTACAAATTTATCTGAAACTGGTATAAAAGAACTCGTTGAAAGAGCAATAGCAAATGCCCAGAACTCCGAATATGATAAAAACATCAACCTACCAGAACCAGTTCAAAAATACCCACAGCTGGATTTATATGATCCGGATATTAAAGCTACCCCGGTGGAGGATAAAATTGAACTGGCAATGATGATGGAACAGGCTGCCAGAAATTATGATCCACGGGTAAAAGTTATAGAAAGTTCCAGCTATTTAGACGGTGAAACCGAGGTTTTTATTGTTAATTCTAAAGGGATTAAAACCAGTTACAATGGGGCTTACAGCGGTCTGTATATGTCCCTAGTGGCCGGTGAAGGTGATGACAGTCAAACAGGGTTTGCACTGGATTACGGCTTAAAGATTAAAGAGCTTAATCCTGAAAGAGTAGGAAAACTAGCTGCAGAACGAGCTGTACGGATGCTGGGGGCAAAATCTGTACCAACCCAGAAAGTGCCCATTGTACTCGATCCCTATATTGCTACCAGCTTTTTGGGACTCCTTGGTCCAGCGTTAACTGCTGAAGCGGTACAAAAGGGGAGATCACTTTTTGCAGGGAAAGTGGGCAGCAGGGTGGCCTCTAAACATGTCAGTATTATTGATGATGGGGCAAGGCCGGGCGGTATTGCTTCCGCACCTTTTGATGGAGAAGGGGTTCCTTCATCTAAAACAGTATTGATTAAAAATGGCAACTTAAAAGGGTATTTGTACAATACGTATACTGCAGCCAAGGATGGCGTTCAATCTACAGGTAACGGGGTGCGCAGTTCTTTTAAAAGCACACCTGAGGTTGGTATTACAAACTTTTACATAGAGCCCGGGGAAACCAGCCCGGAAGATATAATAAGAGGGATAGACAAGGGGTTATATGTAACTGAAGTAATGGGTATGCATACTGCCAACCCAATATCCGGTGATTTTTCACTGGGAGCAGCGGGGCTTTGGATTGAAAACGGGGAGTTTACAAGAGCGGTGCGTGGTGTGGCTATCGCCGGTAATGTGATGGAGCTTTTACAATCTATAGATATGGTTGGCAGTGACCTGCAGTTTTTTGGCAGTAAAGGGGCACCAACAATTAGGGTTTCTCAAATGACAGTCAGCGGTAAGCAATAAAATTAAGGCGCCGTGTTCTTTACGGCGTCTTTGCTGCTATATCAAATGCAGCTAAGGTTTTTTCTCTATCTTTGCAACATATTGATATTGTGGTAAAATGTTTTCGGTTAAGTAGGCAGGTGTTAATTTATGAAAATATTGGTTCTGCATGGACCTAATTTAAACTTGTTAGGTCATAGAGAACCAGAAATTTATGGCACAATAACCCTGGATGAAATAAATAAACGCCTGGAGCAGTTGGCCGATGAACTAAATATTAATATAGAATGCTTCCAATCCAATCATGAGGGTATACTAATAGATAAACTTCACCAGGCTGCAAATGAATTTGAAGCTGTTGTTTTTAACCCTGGTGCCTTTACCCATTACAGCATTGCCTTGAGGGATGCGGTAGAGGCAGTAAGTCTTCCCGTCATAGAAGTTCACCTTTCAAATATATATGCCCGGGAGAATTTTCGTTCCCGGTCAGTTATAGCTCCAGTGGCTGATGGCCAGATTTCAGGTTTTGGGGTAGACAGTTATTTACTGGGGTTGCAGGCGGCAGTGGCACTGGTTAAGCAAATGGGGGCAGAAAATGAACGGCAGGGTAGTTAAACTTCAACAAGCTTTGGACCGTTATAAGATTGATGCGGTGTTAATTAACAGGCCTGAAAACCGCCGCTATTTAAGCGGTTTCACCGGTACTTCGGGGATACTTTTAATTGAAAAAAATAGTGCTTATATATTTACAGACTTTCGTTACGTTGAACAGGTCAAGGAACAGAGCCCGCATTTTCAGCTGGTTCAAATAAGTAATGACTTTATACAAAAGCTGAAAAATATCTTGTTGGATTTGAAAATCCAAAGCCTGGGCTTTGAAGCCGATTTTGTAACTTTTGAAAATTATGATCGAATGAGCAGGGAGCTTTCAGGCGTAGAACTTATACCGGTAAAAAATATGGTTGAGGAATTGAGAATTATAAAGGATCCTGAGGAGCTGCAGCTGATACAGAAAGCAGTTGATATTGCAGACCGTGCATGGTCTGAAACACTAAAATACGTAAAGCCAGGCATCAGCGAATTGGAATTATCATTAAAGCTTGAATATACAATGCGAAGACTGGGAGCTGAAGGTAGGGCATTTGATTTTATAGTGGCGTCAGGGAAAAGAGGGGCTCTACCCCACGGCGTAGCGTCTGAGAAGAAACTTAAAGATGGCGAATTGGTTACAGTGGACTGTGGGGCTGTTTATAAGGGTTACCATTCTGATATGACCAGGAACTTTGTTCTGGGACAGCCTGCAGAAATGCATAAGAAAATATACAATATAGTTTTAGAAGCGCAAAAAGCCGGAATAGAGGCAGTTAGACCGGGAATTTATGCATCTGAAGTAGATAAAGCAGCTAGAGAAGTTATTGAAAGATACGGTTACGGTGAAAATTTTGGCCACGGCACCGGGCACGGAGTGGGATTAGCCATTCATGAAAGTCCCAGGGTATCTTACTCAGAACAAGTTATTCTTAAACCAGGCATGGTAATCACCATTGAGCCAGGTATCTACCTGCCCGGCTGGGGTGGAATTAGGATAGAGGATGTTGTACTGGTTACAGAGAACGGGTATCGCATTTTAACAAAATCTCCAAAAGAGGAACTGCTGATAATATAAACTTCTACAAATTTAAAATATAGGGAGGAAAAGAAAGTGATTTCAACTAACGATTTCAGAACAGGCTTAACTATTGAATATGATGGTGATGTTTACCAGGTGGTTGATTTCCAGCATGTAAAACCCGGTAAAGGGTCGGCTTTTGTACGTTCCAAGTTAAAAAATCTGCGTACCGGTGCTGTGATTGACAAGACTTTTAACGCTGGGGAAAAAATACCTAGAGCTCATATAGACCGCCGGGAAGTACAGTATTTATACAATGATGGAGCTAACTATTACTTTATGGACATGGAAACATATGACCAGTTTGATATGTCAAAAGAGCAGCTGGGCAGTGCTGTTAAATATCTAAAAGAAAACATGACCATTACAAATCTGCTGTATAAAGGACAGTCCATAGGTGTTGAACTGCCCAATTTTGTTGAGCTGGAAGTGGTGGACACAGCTCCCGGCATTAAAGGAGATACAGCATCCGGGGGAAGTAAGCCTGCAACATTGGAAACTGGCACAGTGGTTAACGTGCCGTTCTTTGTAAATGTCGGGGATGTCCTGCAGATAGATACACGTACCGGGGAATACATTAAGAGGGTATAGAACTGCATAAATTTAGTACTGACTTGTTTAAAAAGCCCCCTGAAGTGAAATAATATACTAGCATTGCCATGCTGGTATTAAATTTCCAAGGGGGGTTTAGTTTTTTATGATGGATTTAAGAGCAAGAGTTTCTTACCTGCAGGGACTGGCTAACGGTTTAAATATCCCGGAGGACAGCAGGGAAGGTCAGCTGCTGCAGGGTATAGTAGATGTACTGACAGATTTTGCTGAGGAAGTCAGGGAACTCCAGGATTCACATGAACAGATGGAAGAATATATTGAAGCGCTGGATGAAGACCTATATCAGCTGGAAGGCGACTTTTACGATGAGACATATTATCTCGATGATGACTTTGAAGAAGATGATGACTATGAAAAAAATGAAAAATATGATGAATATGTAGAGGTAAACTGTCCACGCTGTGGGGAAACAGTTATGTTTAAATCAGATATTCTTGATGATGCGGAATTAATTGAGGTTACCTGTCCAAACTGTGATGAGGTTGTTTTTGTAAATGACTATTCATATATTTCAGCTGATGAGCCGGAAGAATTGATCTCTAAGCCTTCTGTAAAAGAGGATTTATAAAATTGTGATAGCTCTTGCAAGCGCGTATGTTGCTGCAGCAATTTACGCGCTTTATTTATAAATTTGTGGAATAACTAGCCAAGGATTTACCGGAGAAAGTTCGTTCAAGTATATGTACCGGCGTGTTTTTGAAGTGTAAATACTTTGGCGGTAATAAAACAAAAGGTTTTTACTCTTTCTGTCTGAAGATAATGTCAGAAAATGTAGAAAATTACTTTTAGCCCCCCTTGAATATATTTGGATAATAAAATAAAATGTTATTGATGGAAATATAGTAATCATTTGGGATTATATTCAAAGCTTATTATTAAGAATAGGGGGTAATATATTATGGGCGAAAAACAAAAAATAGTAATTATTGGTGGTGTGGCTGCAGGACCTAAAGCTGCTGCTCGTGCCCGCCGCCGCAACCCCGATGCAGAAATTATTATGCTGGAGCGGGGTGAGCTCACATCTTATGCTGGCTGCGGTATGCCTTTTTTTATCTCTGACATGGTGAGGGATTACAACCAGCTGTTTATGACAGCTTATGGTGTTAAGCGTGATGCCCAGTATTTTGGAAGGGAAAAAGGTGTAAAACTTTATACCCGCACCGAGGCTAAAGCAATTGACCGTGATAAAAAAGAAGTTAAAGCAGTTAATTTGAATACAGGTGAAGAAATGGTATTCCCCTATGATCAGTTGGTTATTGCCACCGGTGCCACTCCTTTTGAACCACCAATTGAAGGAAGAGATTTAAAAGGTGTACATAAGTTAAATCATCCTGAAGATGCCTTGAGAATTAAAGAAGCTGTGGATACTGGTGAAATTGAGAGAGCTGTGGTAATTGGAGCAGGATTAATTGGTTTAGAAGGTGCTGACGCTTTATTTAATAAAATGGTTGATGTAACCATTATTGAACTGCAGCCTCAAGTACTGCCTGGGATGCTGGATGCGGATATTGCAGAAAAACTTCACCAGCACATGAAAGAAGAAGATGTAGATTTATCACTTGGTGATAAGGTACTGCGCATTGAAGGAGACGAAGAAGGAAAAGTAAAAGGTGTAGTAACCGAAAAACGCGGCTTTATTGAATGCCAGATGGTCTTAATGGCTGCGGGGGTACGCCCAAATGTTGAACTGGCTAAAGAGGCTGGTTTAGAAATAGGAAAAACCGGGGCTATTGTTGTTAATGATTCTATGCAGACCAGCGATCCGTTCATTTATGCTTGCGGTGACTGTGTGGAAAACACTCACCTAATCACTGGTGAAAAAGTATATACACCCATGGCCACCTATGCTAACCGCCAGGGACGCGTGGTTGGTGACAATATAACCGGCGGAAACAGCAGGTTCAGGGGTGTTCTTGGAACCGGCGTGGCAGAAATATTCGAAATGAAAGTGGCCCGGACCGGCCTTGGTGAATTTCAGGCCAAGGAAAAAGGTTACAATGTAGTTACTGCCCTGCATACAGCTTTTGACCGTACTCATTATCACCCTGCTCATGGGATGATGGTAATTAAGGTTATTGCCGATGCAGACAGCAGGCGTATTCTGGGAGCCCAGGCTATCGGTAAGGCTGAAGTGGCCAAGCGTATAGATGTTATAGCCACTGCCATAACCTTTGGTGCTAAAATTGATGATCTGCATGATCTTGACCTGGGATATGCACCGCCTTTCTCAGCTCCTATTGATCCTGTTGTACACGCTGTTAACTTTATTGGTAACAAGTTCGAAGGACTGGCCACCGGCATTTCTGCCAAGGAATTCAAAGAAAAAGTGGAGCGGGGAGACGATATGGTTCTGCTGGATGTACGTACACAAGAACAGTTCGCTCCCAAGCATTTTGAAGATGACCGGGTAATGCTGGTCACACTGAGTGACCTGAGGGAACGTATTAATGAAATTCCTAAAGACAAGGAGATTATTACCATTTGTGCTATGGGTTCCCGGGCGTATGAAGCTTCCCGGATACTGCATGGTGCCGGATTTAAAAATGTTAAAGTTCTTGAGGGCGGCTTAAATGCTTGGCCGTATGATTTAGAATTCGAGAAAAAATAAGACATAAAAACCATAACATCCCCTGTATTCATTCATAGAGAAAGGTCATTCTATTGTTAGGAGGGGATGTTATATGGCCAAATATATGAGTGATGCTCTTAAATACGAGATTGCCCAGGAAATGGGTGTAGCTCACAAAATTAAAGGGTCTGACTATGGCGAGTTGACATCACGGGAATGTGGTAACTTTGTAAGGTACGCCATAAAAAGAGCAGAACAGAGCCTGTTATAACTTCCCCAGCTAGGGAGCTCCTGTCATAAGACAGGAGTTCCTTTTTTTTATGTACCTGATAAAACGACAGGCGGCAAATTAAAAATTTATAGCATATTTTTCCTGTACAAGCCATAAATATATCCCTGAGGAGGGACATCAAGTGAATGCTGTAAACCTGGCGTCTAAAAAGAAAAAAGCTGAACCGGCCAACACTAAGAATCCAACAGCAGCAATATTTAATATGGTGCCGTCCAGCATCAGGCAGTATCTAAGGCAGCTGGGACCGGAGATATTGGGAGGACTGGAGGAACTGCGCCTCAGGCAGGACCGTCCTGTAATTTTATCCTTTAACAATAGAGACTTTTTTATTAACAAAAACGGTGGACTAACTGAAAATCCTGAGCAGGCTTATTGTGCCGGTGAAGAAGATATACAGCGCACTGTACAGTTAGTCAGCGGATCCTCATTATACGCCCTAGAGGAAGAGTTGAGAAATGGCTATATAACCCTTCCCGGCGGCCACCGGGTTGGCATTACGGGAAAAGTTCTGGCTGAACAAGGTCAGGTAAGAAGTATTAAATACATATCAGGATTTAACTTCCGGGTCTGCCGGCAGGTATTGGGTGCAGCAGATAAGCTGATAAAACACTTAATATCTTTTCAAAGAGAGGTACATCACACCATGATAATTTCACCGCCCCGCTGTGGTAAAACCACCCTGCTCCGGGACATAGTGCGGCAGCTTTCAAATGGTATACCGCATTTAAATTTTCCCGGGGTTACTGTGGCTGTAGTGGACGAGCGGTCAGAAATTGCCGGGTGCTACCGGGGTGTTCCGCAGCAGGACGTGGGTGTGCGTACCGATGTTTTGGATTCGTGCCCTAAAGCGGCAGGGATGATAATGCTGCTTAGATCTATGTCTCCCCAGGTAATTGCCACCGATGAGATAGGACGCCTGGAAGATGTGAATGCCTTGGAAGAGGTATTTAATGCCGGGGTTAAAGTGCTTACTACTGTTCATGGTGCGTCACTGGAAGAAATAAGCCGCCGCCCGGCACTGCGGGAACTCCTGCAGCTAAAAGTTATAGAACGTTTTGTAATACTGGATCGGAGTAAAGGGCCGGGAACAATAAAACATATACTTGACGGAAAAACTTGCCGTTCCCTGGGGGTGGTATAATGCTTAAGCTTATTGGTGCAGCCTTAATATTATGTGCTTGTGCATGCACTGGGTTTTCAGTGGCCCGGGACTACCGGAGACGCCCTGTAGAGCTCCGCTTACTGCAGTCAGCGCTGCAGATGCTGGAGACAGAAATTTCTTACGGGGCTACCCCGCTGCCGGATGCACTGGAACAGGTTGGAAAGCGCTGTGAGAGTACTGTCAGCTCCCTATTCATGATTACAAGCCAAAATTTATTAAAAGGTGAAGGAATTACTGCCGGGGAGGCATGGGAAGAAGCATTAAAAAAATTTCACCGGAAGAGTTCCCTCAAAACCAGTGACTTGGAAGTGCTGAGGGTTTTAGGAAGCAGTCTAGGGATTTCAGACCGGGAAGATCAGGTAAAACACCTGCGCCTAGCACGAGAGCAGTTAAAAATAGAGGCTGCCAAGGCTGAGGAAGAAGCGGCAAAGAACGTTAAGCTTTATAACTACCTGGGCTTTTTAGGCGGCCTGACCATTATTCTAATTTTTATATAAAAGGGGGATGCACCATGGGTAGTATAGATATAATTTTCAGGATTGCAGGGATAGGTATTCTTGTGGCTGCACTGCATACGGTGCTGAAATATTCAGGTAAGGAGGAGTATGCCCACTGGGTTACAGTAGGCGGAGTGGTTGTTATATTGTTCTGGGTAGTCCGCTTTCTGGGGTCTTTTTTTAACGAAGTTAAGTCAGTATTTAACTTGTTCTAAATTATGAAGGTGGTAGCTTATGGAAATCATGCAGATTATAGGAATAGCCCTGGTGACCACCATACTTGCGGGTATTGTTAAATTTGGCAGGAGTGAAATAGGAGTACTGCTCAGTTTAACTGCGGGCCTAATAATATTTTTCCTGGTTTTATCACAAATCAGTTCTGTTTTTCAGGTGCTGAAAGATTTGGCCAACAGGGCAAACGTGAGTATGGCTTACTTGGGAACAATATTAAAGATAGTTGGTATAGCATATATAGCTGATTTTGGAGCCCAGATATGCCGTGATGCCGGTGAAGGAGCCCTGGCAGCTAAAGTGGAGTTTGCAGCTAAAATCCTGGTGCTGGTTCTAGCAGTGCCGATAATTGTGGCGGTGCTGCAGGCCCTTCTGAAAATCATACCGACGTAGGTGATGCAATGAATAAAAAAGTATGCTTTTTTTTCGTTCTTATGTTGTCACTGCTGCTTACACAGCCTGCTCAGGCTGAGCAGGGGGACAACCTGGTGGATCTAGGCATATCGGAACTGGACATGAATGCAGTAGAAAATGTGGTTCAAAAACTGGACGATGAAATTAAACAGGCTGTGCCGGAATTAGATTTCCGGATCTTGGTATCTAAATTAGCCCGGGGAGAAATAGATTGGAACGCTGCTGAAATATTTAACTGGCTGATAAAGGTGATTTTTAATGAAGTACTGGCTAATTTATCGCTCTTGGGTAAGCTGGTGGTGCTGGCTATTATTACTGCCGTACTGCAGAATTTAATGACTGCTTTTGAAAAAGCAACAGTAGGTAAAATAGCTTATTTCATCTGTTACTTGGTACTGGTTACAATGGCAGTTGGAACCTTTACCCTGACTATTAATATCGGCCGGGAAGCAGTTGATAACATGGTAAGTTTCATGCAGGCCCTGCTTCCTCTTCTGCTTACTCTGCTGGCGGCTATGGGAGGTATAGCTTCGTCGGCATTATTTCATCCCATTATCCTGGGGTCTATAACTGTCATCGGTACGGTAATAAAAAATGTTGTGCTGCCGCTGATATTTTTTTCAGCAGTGCTGGGTGTGGTTAACGGGGTGTCGGCTAAATTTAAAGTTTCCAGGATGGCAGACTTATTTAAAACTCTAAGCATGACCGTTTTAGGACTTTGCTCCACTGTATTTCTCGGCATACTGGCTGCCCACGGTGCAGCTGGGGCGGTGACTGACGGGGTGGCGCTGCGCACAGCCAAATATACCACCGATGCTTTTGTACCAGTAGTGGGAAGAACACTGTCTGACGCACTGGAGGCAGTAATGGGGTCGGCACTATTGATGAAAAATGCCGTGGGTATTGCCGGAGTAGTAATTATTATTTTAATAACTGTTCTGCCGCTGATTAAAATTCTTGCCATTGCTTTTATCTACCGCCTAGCGGGGGCGCTTGTACAGCCCATTGGTGACAGTGAAATGGCTGATTGCTTAACACAGCTGGGCAGCAGTTTGTTAACTGTTTTTGGTGCAGTGGCAACTGTGGGTCTGCTGTTCTTCTTTGCCATTACGGTGGTGGTGGGAATGGGTGACCTCACTGTTATGCTCAGGTAAGGGGGTGATGGGAGGTGGAAATACTGAGCCGGCTGGTAGAAAGTTTGGTGGTCATCGTTATGCTGGCGGTGTTTTTAGAACTGCTTTTACCCACAAGTACAATGCAAAATTACGTGAAAATGGTGATGGGCTTGCTGGTAGTTATAGCAGTGCTGCAGGTTCTATTTGATTTCTTTCACGCTGATTTTAACCTGTATGTACCTGAAATATCAGCGGAACCTTCAATTACCCTGGAGCAAATACAGGTTAATGCCAAAGAACTGTCTGAAGAATATAAAGATAAGGCTGTAGAGGACTACAGGCAGGGAGTAAAAAAGCAGGTAATGGCATTGGCCAGTTTGAACCAAGAAGTTGAAGTATTGGATGCTGGGGTAGAACTGGATACAAGTGAAGGTAAAAACTTCGGCCAGCTGCAGTTTATTCAGCTTACTGTAGCTGAGAAATCTCGTGGTAATGATTCTAATAAAGTAAAACCGGTAGAGATAAAGGTTCAAACGGGAGAGAGAAGTACAGCACATGAACAGGATATTGAGAGACAGCAGACTGTAAACAAACTGGCAAAAACTGTGGCGGATTTTTATAACCTGCCGGACGATAAGGTAAAGGTTATATATTCTGGTAAATAACTCACTTTCTCAAAGGGGGGTTAGTATAAGTGAACTCAAATTTTTTTAAAAACCTGGATAAGAATAAAATGAGATGGCTGGGGACAGTTTTTGCTGTGGCAGTGGGCCTGTTGTTAATAATTAGCGGTAATCCTTTTGATCAGCCTGCACCACCACAGGATCCGGCACAGGGGGCTTCTGAAAGTCAAGAAAATAAAAATGA
Source organism: Desulfotomaculum sp. (assembly GCA_017656165.1). Lineage (GTDB taxonomy): Bacteria > Bacillota > Desulfotomaculia > Desulfotomaculales > Desulfohalotomaculaceae > Desulforadius. The sequence goes on along the minus strand of JACDOL010000014.1, from coordinate 25,960 downwards.
AAGCAGCCATCCTCAACCGAGTACTGCAGCAGAAGAAAAATACCTGGCAGAAAAGCTGCAGAACATGCTGGAACAGGTGGAAGGTGCTGGAGAAGTTCAGGTGACTGTTCGTTTAGAAAGTTCTTCCCGGGCCGAGTATGCCATAAATACCACAACTGGAACCAAAACTACCCAGGAGAAGGATCAGGCTGGGGGAACCAGGGTGCTGACCGAAGATACTGATACAACCCAGCTGGTGCTGGTAAGGGGTGATAATGGTGAAGAAATTCCCGTGCTGCGCCAGGAAACAGCACCAGAAGTATCCGGTGTATTGGTAGTGGCGGAAGGTGCCGGTGATCCTGTAATTAAGGCTAAATTATTTAAAGCTGTGCGGGTGGCACTGGGAGTAGAACCGCAGAAAATCCTTGTACTGGCCAAAGAAGTTAATTAAGAAGGGGGTACAATAGTGAAGATAATATTATATAAACGAAGTGCTGTTTTAACAGTGCTTATCCTGATGGGAGCTGCATTAATATTTGTGGGGGTTAACGGTATAGGTAAGATTAATCCTGAACCGGCAGCACCTGCTGCCACAACTATAATTAAAACTGATCAGCCCGGCAGCCAGGTGAACAGTACAAATGAAAGGCAGATTGTAGATAATAGTAAGCCAAAGTCTAAAAATAAAGATGGTTTTTTCATTGAATACCGGCTGGAACGAGAAAGAACCAGGGGACAGCAGGTAGAATGGTTAAGAGAAATAATTAATAATCCTAACGCTGAGGCTGAAACAAGAAAGAAAGCCCAGGAAGAGCTGTACACTATAACCCGGAATATTGGCAAAGAAATGGAGATAGAAAGTTTAATCAGGGCCAAGGGATTTAAAGATGCGGTAGTTCTTCTGCAGGATAAGGTGGCCACAGTGGTGGTACAGGCTGAGGCATTGACCACTGAGCGGGCGGCAAAAATAGCAGAGCTTGTTTCACGCAACACTGGCATACCAATGCCCAATATAGTAATAATACCTAAACCTTAACCTTGTTCAACCAGGGTTTTAGTTTTTGTTTGCGAAATTATGCCTTAATGGTATTTTACCCAGTTTCTTATTTTTTAAAAAGCCAGGCAGCGGGTGTTGTTGTAAAGAAAGCATTATGTATACTTAAGATTAAACTGTTTCCATTCAACTGTAGTTATACTATAATAATTTTGCAAAACAAAATATATAACCTGGAACATATTTTTTGATAATTCTGCAAATCACAGCTCAGGTGAGCAGTTTGCGGTAGCCTGAGTTTTTATATTGGGAATAGGGGGGACTTGGTTTTGCAACACCGCCGGGTAAAAATTACCGACACAACGCTGCGAGATGGACACCAAAGTTTATGGGCAACCAGGATGCGTACGGAGGATATGCTGCCCATTGCAGAGAAGTTAGATAAAATAGGATATCATTCCCTAGAAGTATGGGGCGGCGCTACCTTTGACGTATGCCTTCGATATTTGTATGAAGATCCGTGGGAAAGGCTGCGCTCTATAAAAAGTGTGGTTAAAAATACTCCCCTGCAGATGCTTTTAAGGGGACAATCCCTGGTGGGTTACACCCATTATCCGGACGATATAGTTGAAGCTTTTGTACATAAAGCCGTGGAAAACGGTATAGATATTATCCGAATTTTTGATGCCTTAAATGATGTGCGCAACATGGAAGTGGCTATTAAAGCTACTAAGGCTGCCGGAGGCCACGCCCAGGCTACAGTATGCTATACAGTAAGTCCTGTGCATACTATTGAAAACTACCTGCAGACAGCTGAACAGCTGGCTGAAATGGGAGCCGATTCCATCTGTATAAAAGATATGGCTGGACTTTTGGCCCCGTACCGTGCTTACGAACTGGTTAAATTGTACAAAGAAAAGATTGGACTGCCTGTACAGCTTCACTGTCATTATATTGGAGGTATGGCAGTAGGTGCTTACCTAAAGGCTATTGAAGCAGGAGTAGATATTATTGATACAGCATCAGTACCCCTAGCTTTTGGTGCTTCACAGCCGCCAGTGGAAACAGTGGTGCGGGCATTAAAATCTACACCTTACGATACGGGCTTATCCCTTCGTGCATTGTTTGAAGTGGCCGACTACTTTGAAAAACTGCGTAAGGAATATGGAAAAGAACGGGGCGTAACAAGAATAAATGACATGAAGGTATTTGATCACCAGGTTCCCGGGGGGATGATAACCAACCTGGTCAGCCAATTAGAAGAACAAAAAGCCTTACATCGCCTGAATGAAGTGCTGGAGGAAATACCTGTGGTGCGGGAAGAGCTGGGATATCCTCCCCTTGTTACTCCCACCAGCCAAATAGTTGGAACCCAGGCTGTTTTAAATGTACTGACGGGTGAGCGTTACAAGCTGATTCCCGGGGAGGTTAGGGCCTATGTACAGGGACTGTACGGGGAACCCCCCGGTACCATTGATCCGGCTGTATCCCGCAGGGTGCTGGGGGATAAAGAGATGATTAGCTGCCGCCCGGCAGACTTGCTGGAACCTAAATTGGATAAACTAAGGGAAGAAATAAAAGATTTGGCAAAAAGTGAAGAAGATGTAATTTCATACGCTTTGTTTCCACAAATAGCCAGGAGGTTTATGCAGGCCCGGGAAAGGGGAGAACTTGCAGCCAAGGCTGAAGCTGAGAAAATGAAAAAGGCTGCCCAGAAAGGTAAGGAAACGAGTAAACAAAGTGCAACCAAGGAGGGGAATAAGGTGAATATTAAGGAATTGCAGGAGTTAATAAAAATAATTAATAATACTGATATATCAGAGATTTCCCTTGAAAGTGACGGTGTAAAAGTAGCTATTAAGAAAGGTACAAAACAGCGTGCTGAAGACGCTGCTGTAAGTGCACCGGAGGTTACTGATGCAGCAGCCATTGAAGAAAAACCTGCTGCAGAGCCGCAAAAAGAGGTTCAGGAAGCGGAAAAGAAAGCAGAAATTCAAGATAAAGACTTAGAAACAGTTACAGCTCCTATGGTAGGGACTTTTTACCGGGCACCAGCTCCAGATGCTGATCCTTTTGTAGAAATTGGCCAAAGTGTAGAGGCAGGACAAACGCTGTGCATTATTGAGGCTATGAAGCTGATGAATGAAATCGAAGCTGAATTCCCCGGTGAGATAGTAGACATCTTAGTAGAAAATGGCCAACCCGTTGAGTACGGCCAACCACTGTTTATGATAAGAAAATCTTAACCCAGCGGAGGAAAAATGTTTAAAAAAATATTAATAGCTAACCGGGGAGAAATAGCAATAAGAATAATTCGTGCCTGCAGGGAAATGGGTATAAAAACAGTCATTGTTTACTCTGAAGCAGATAGAGAAAGCTTACCCGTCCGGCTTGCTGATGAGGCTTACTGTATAGGTCCTGCCTCTTCAGATAAAAGCTACTTGAATATAGCAAATATTATCAGCGTAGCTGAACTTTGTGGGGCAGAAGCCATTCATCCAGGTTATGGTTTCTTATCTGAGAATGCCAACTTTGCTGATGTCTGTGAAAACTGCGGTATTACTTTTATTGGCCCCCCAGTGGAAGCCATTGAACGCATGGGCAACAAGGCGCTGGCCCGCAAAACTATGATTGAAGCTGGGGTGCCGGTTGTTCCAGGTTCAGAAGGTGTTATTAAAGATACCGAGGAGGCCGTAAAGGTAGCTGATGAAATAGGTTACCCGGTACTAATTAAGGCCTCTGCCGGCGGCGGCGGCCGGGGTATGAGAGTGGCACACAACCGGGATGATTTGCTGAAAGCAATATCGGCAGCCCAGTCTGAAGCCCAAGCGGCCTTTGGGGATAGCGGAGTATATTTGGAAAAATATGTGGAACAGCCAAGGCATATTGAGTTTCAGATACTGGCAGACAAACATGGTAATATTATTAACTTAGGTGAAAGGGATTGTTCTATCCAGCGTCGGAACCAGAAACTGCTGGAAGAGGCTCCGTCTTGTGCGCTTACTCCATCACTCCGCCGGCGGATGGGGGAAACGGCTGTTAGGGCGGCCCAGGCTGTGGGGTATTATAATGCCGGAACAGTTGAATTTTTGCTTGATAAACATAATAATTTTTACTTTATCGAAATGAATACCAGGATACAGGTGGAGCACCCGGTGACCGAGATGGTAACAGGTGTAGATTTAATAAAGGAGCAGATACGAGTTGCCGCTGGTGAGCCGCTTGGTTATAAACAAAGTGATATAAAAATCCGGGGATGGGCCATTGAGTGCCGTATTAATGCCGAAGACCCGGCAAAGAACTTTATGCCCAGTCCTGGCACTGTAACTGCTTACCTGCCACCAGGGGGACCTGGTGTAAGGATGGACAGCTTTATTTACCAGGGATACAAAATTCCACCTTACTATGATTCGATGATTGGAAAGCTGATAGTTTGGGCACCTGACCGTGATCAAGCTATTGCTCGTATGGAACGAGCATTGCATGAACTGGTTATTGAAGGGATACCCACCACCCTACCTTTTCACCAGCGAATACTGGCCAACGCCTTTTACCGCCGTGGTGAAGTGTATACAAACTTTATTCAGCGCCGAATTTTGCCCGAAGAAGAACTTAAGTTGCGGTAAGCAGCATTTTTTTGGTATAATTACCTAAAATTACTCGGTTAATTATGAAGTTGATAAACTTGGAGGTGCCATTAAGTGGTAGAAACTAAAAAAGATATTTATGTTCACGACATGGAAAATAACTTGGGTTCTATTCGAATAGCCGATGATGTGGTGGGCATAATAGCAGGACTTGCTGCTACAGAGGTGCCCGGTGTGGCCGGAATGAGCGGTGGACTGGGCGGGGGAATTGCAGAAATGCTGGGCCGCAAGAACCTGTCTAAAGGCGTAAAAGTAGAAGTTGGTGAAAAGGAAGCTGCAGTTGACCTTTATGTAATAGTAAATTTTGGCGTCCGCATACCTGAGGTTGCGGCAGCCATTCAAAGTAATGTTAAACAGGCTATTGAAGGCATGACAGGTTTAACGGTGGTAGAAGTTAACATACATGTTCAAGGTGTGGTATTCCCCAACGAAGAAAAAGAAGAAGAACCTACCCGGGTACGTTAAGAGGAAGTGGGTTTATCCCCACTTCTATCTTATTTTTGTGGGAGGTGTGCAGATGGGTTTTTTTGAGCGGGGACTGCTGGCTGTGTACACATTAACAGTTACGATACTGGTACTGCTGAGCACAGCTTCTCTTTTGGGGTTGTGGACGGAACCTTTGGATATAATATTAAATGCTCCTAATAATCCCGATGAGAGTGCAGTTCTGTGGACAAGCACTGCTGCACTGGTACTGGTAGGCGCTTGGCTGTTTTGGGCCAGTCTGCGACCTACAAATGAGCAGCGGGCTGTGGTACAGGAGTATTCTCTTGGGCAGGTTCGTATATCACTTTCAGCCATTGAAGAGCTGGTTAAAAAGGCTGCTCTAAAAGTTGAAGGGGTTAGAGACGTAAAGCCAAAGATAATTCCTGGCGGCTCAGGAATTAGTATTAATATAAAGGCTACGGTTGCCCCGGATATAAATATACCTGAAGCTTCTAGGCAGATGCAGTATCAAGTTAAAGAATATATTTTAGAAATAACAGGAATATCAGTACAAAATGTCAAAATAATGATTGAAAGTATTTCGGCAAATCGTACCCGAGTAGAATAGTACAGAGGGGTGTGGGTATTGGCGTTCAAGCATTTTATTCAGGAAGTGTTGGAATATCACCGCGGAAAAGCTCTAGGTGTAATACTGGGACTGCTTTTTGGCTGGTTTGCTATTACATACGGGTTATTTAAGGCTGTTTTTGTTACCTTTTGTATTGTCGTTGGTTTTTCAATTGGCAAAAAACTTGACGAAGATAAAGATGTAAAGCGCATTTTTGATCGCTTATTTGGTAACCGCTAGCCAACTGGGTAATTTTCAACTGTACGGGCAAAACTATTATAACAACGTAAGGTTAATCAGGGGGTAATAAATTGAGCAGAAGACAGGCCAGAGAAATTGCTCTAAAGGTACTTTATGCAGTTGAACTGGGCAAAACGGATATTGACCATGCTTTTGCACATGTAATTGATTCCTTTGGTGCTGTTGAAAAGGCTGAAAAATTTGCCCGGGAGTTGGTTATAGGTGCAATTGAAAACCAGGATGTGCTTGATCAAATAATAAAAAGGGTTTCGAAACGCTGGGACTTTAACCGTATTGCGTATGTTGACCGCAACATCATGCGTGTGGCGCTGTATGAAATATTATACCGTGATGATATACCCCCGGCAGTTTCAATAAATGAAGCGGTGGAACTGGCAAAAATATACGGGGGAGAAGAATCGGGGCGCTTTGTCAACGGCATTGTAGGCAAAGTTGCAGAAAACCCTGAAAAATATAAAATAAAGAAATAAGTTTAAATACTCAAAGTGATCTGTAAGAGAACACACCTGCCGAACAGGGCCGGGTGTTCTTGTTGTTTATGAAATTATGGTTTTTAGGGTGTTCTTTTTAACTTTGCGAGGTTAAACAGCTTATGAATGTATTGTCAGTATCTGAATTAACCAAGTATATAAAAAGAAAACTGGATAATGATTATTTGCTGGCAAACATTTGGATAAAAGGTGAAATATCTAATTGCAAAAGACACACCTCCGGGCATGTATATTTCACTTTAAAAGATGATTACAGCTGTATTAGAACAGTAATGTTTCGTTCCAGGGCCAGCCAGCTTCATTTTAAACCGGAGAACGGCATGGCTGTGACCGTTCGAGGCTATGTTTCTGTTTATGAACCTGGAGGCAGTTACCAGCTTTATGCCCAAGAAATGGAACCGGAGGGATTAGGCGCCCTGTACCTGGCCTTTGAGCAGTTAAAAAAGAAGCTTCAGCAGGAAGGTCTTTTTGATGCTGCCAATAAAAAGCCGCTTCCCAGGTTTCCATCCTGCATAGCTATAATAACTTCTCCCACCGGGGCGGCGGTCAGGGACATGATTAAAATCATCACAACCCGCTGGCCCCAGGCCAGACTTGTTTTGGTACCAGTACTGGTCCAAGGCTATGGTGCCCCGGAGGATATCAGGCGGGGGATAGAACAGGTAAACAGGTGGGGAGAAGCAGATGTAATTATAGTCGGCAGGGGCGGCGGCTCACTGGAAGAGTTGTGGGCTTTTAACAGCGAGTTAGTGGCTAGGGCAGTGGCCTCTTCAAGGATTCCCATAATATCGGCAGTGGGACACGAGACAGATATTACTATATGTGATTATGCTGCAGATGCCAGGGCTGCTACCCCGTCCAATGCCGCTGAAATGGTGGTACCCAGCCAGGATGAAATAACACGCCACCTGCATATACTATCATCTAGGCTTTGCCGGGCTGTAAAGCAGTATCTTGGGCATAAGCGGTTGTCAGTACAGCGGCTTATCCAAAACAAAGCATTGAAAACACCCCGGAGAATAATAGTTGACACCCGCTGCCAGCAGGTGGATCAGCTTCAGAGGGAAATGATAAAAAATATTCGCCTGCAGTTAGCTCATAAAGCCAACCGGTTGGGTGAACTATCTTCAGCACTTCACAGTTTAAGTCCACTGGCTACTTTATCTAGGGGTTACAGTATCTGTACCAGTAGCAGCGGTAGATTAATAAAAAATGCTGCTGAAGTTGAAATAGGCAGCCGGGTAAAGGTAAAACTGCATCAGGGCAGCCTCATTTGTACCGTTAACAACCGCGAAGAAAAATGAATAAAATAAATAAACTACATAACACTGCAGGATTTATATGAAAGGATGATTAATGTGGCTAAAATACTGGACGGTAAAAAAATAGCTGGTGAGATTAAAGAAGAAATTAAATTAGAGGTTAATAAGTGGAAAAGCAGGGGAGTAATACCATGTCTGAGTGTGCTCCTGGTGGGTGATGATGCGGCTTCTATTGCTTATGCAAAGTTCTTAGAGAAAGTTGCTTCCAGCGTGGGCGTGAAATTTCATCTTGAACAGTTGAACAGCGAAGTATCGGAAGATGATGTATTATCAACCATAGATAAGTTAAACCATAACAAAGAAATTCATGGGATTCTGCTGCTTCTTCCCCTGCCCAAACATATTGATAAACAGAGAGTGATGGATTCTGTTTTACCGGCCAAAGATGTGGATGGTGTGCATCCAATAAATCGCGGTTATATTTTAAGCAATGGTCAATGCATTTACCCGGCTACACCGCTGTCCTGCTTGGAAATACTGAAGCGGTCGGGGATTGAACTGGCAGGTAAACATGCTGTAATAGTAGGGCGGGGGGAGACTGTTGGTAAACCGCTCTTATATATGGCATTGTCCCAAAACGCTACTGTTACTGTTTGCCATACCCGCACCCCGGATTTATCCTACCATACAAGGCAGGCAGACGTACTTTTTACAGCTGTAGGTAAACCAGGTTTAATTACCAGGGATATGGTAAAGGAGGGAGCGGTGGTAGTGGATGCCGGTATTAGTGAAGTGGATGGTAAAATTTGTGGTGACGTAGATTTTGATGCTGTAAAGGAAGCGGCTGGAGCAATTACACCGGTTCCGGGAGGAGTCGGCAGTTTGACCACCGTTCTGATGCTGAAAAACCTGTTGAAAGGAATATCCATGCAGGAAAGTCTTGTTAATATTAAAGTTAATAATTAAGTAAAAAGGAGAACAGAGAATGAGTGATGTACTAAAGAAAAGTGTGGGAGATTTTTTAAAAATAACATCATCAGACAGCCCTGTCCCCGGGGGAGGTAGTGCTGCGGCTTTAACTGGAGCTATGGGAGCAGCCCTTGTACAAATGGTGGGCAATCTTACCACTGGTAAAGAAAAATACCGTCATGTAGAAGAAGAAATTAACGAGCTAATTCAGCGCGGATCTGAGCTGATGGAGAAACTGCAGTATTTAGCCCGGGAAGACATGAACCATTTTGAAACTTTCATGAAGGTATTAAAACTCCCCAAGAATACAGCTGAAGAACAAATAGAAAGAAAGAAGCAGCTTCAAGAGGCTTTAAAAAGTGCTACCAACACCCCCTTAAATATTGCTTCCGCAGGGGTGGAAGTGCTGTCTTTGGCCCTGCAGGTGGCCGAAAAAGGAACTAAAAATGCAATCAGCGATGCTGCTGTTGCAGCTTATTTAGCGGAGGCAGCGGTCAAGGCAGCATTAATAACTGCTGACTGCAACATTCCCAGGATAGAAGATCAGGAATTTATAAATGCAGCAAATCAACAGAAAGAACGGTTAACTGCAGAAGCGACGGATCTAAGAAATAAAACCGTTCAAATTGTTTGCTCTCGCTTAGGCTGAGGAGGATGTCAATGCCGGAAAAAAATATAAAATTTGAAGAGGCCCTTGCCCGTTTGGAAGAAGTGGTTAAGCAGCTGGAGGACGGGGAGCTGCCTTTAGATCAGGCACTGGAGTTATTTGCCGAAGGTATTAAAATGGCTAAATTATGTAATGAAAAATTGGAGAATGCGGAGAAGAGCATCAGCACATTATTGGAAGATCAAGACGGGGGATTATTTTTAAAAGAACAGCAGGTAATTAACGGGGGAGGACAGGCTTAGTGGAGTTTCTACAGCAGTTAAAAGAACGAGCAGAACTGGTGGAGAAAGCTTTTGAAAAGTACGTACCTCAAGAATCCACTTACCCATCAATAATACACCAGGCTATGCGTTACAGCCTTCTCGCCGGGGGAAAAAGATTAAGGCCGGCACTGGTTATTGGAGCCGCAGAAGCAGTTGGATGCGACCCACAGCGGGTATTGCCGACAGCTTGTGCGCTGGAACTAATTCACACATATTCACTGGTACATGATGATTTGCCAGCTATGGATAATGACGATATGCGTCGAGGAAAGCCTACCAATCATGTAGTTTTTGGTGAGGCTGTGTCCATTTTAGCTGGAGATGCTCTTTTAACTCTAGCGTTCCAGCTGTTAGCTGAAAATGCAAAAACCGCCCCGGCAGATTTAGTCGTCAGGGTAATTCAGGAAGTTGCCGAGCTGTCAGGATCTAAGGGGCTGATAGGTGGACAGGTGGTTGATACTATTTCAGCAGGCAGCGAAGTAGACGCCCAAACCCTGGAATATATTCACCGGCACAAGACCGGTGCTTTGTTCCGGGCTTCTGTTCGTGCAGGGGCCATATTAAGTGGAGCCAGTGACCTGCAGCTGCAGGCATTAACTAACTATGCTGAAAACTTAGGTCTGGCCTTTCAAATAATAGATGATATCTTAGATGTGGAAGGCGATTCTCAAAAAATTGGCAAGCCTGTAGGCAGTGATGAAAAAAATCAAAAAGCTACTTTCCCGGCACTGTTTGGCATTGAGGCTGCCCGGAGAAAAGCCAGGGAAGCGGCAGATAATGCCATAAATGCTTTAGAGGCTTTTGGCCCTAGAGGAGAATTTTTGCGCAGTGCTGTAAATTTTATTATTAATAGAGATTATTAATATTAAAAACGGCTAAAAAACGAAATACGGACTATTGCGGCGGAGAGCGATTAACTTACTGCAAAACCTATGACAGTACTAAACCTATCTGGAGGTTAGCGGTCTAACATCGACTTTGTCATTGTATATTTAATTATGCTATAATCTGATTGCAGAAAAAAAGGCGTGTCGGTGATGCAGTATCCTAGTCAGAACAGCCTTTTCGAAAGCGGGCCTAAAAATCCGCTAAGGGCACATCGATGAAGTTCCTGGTGCTTGCTTTCGACGCCCAGTCGGGGGTGGTGCTGGGAGTTAAGGTGGTAGGGCAGCCCACAAGGGCATGTGGGAATTGACCCTGTCACCGCGGAGGCCCAAGTTTGTGGTACTGTTAAGTACTGCGGCTTGGGAAAACCTACACGTGGGGAAAGCTGCGTGTAGCGTAGCCTGCCTTGAGTGGTAATGGTGGATTCCATGAAAAGCTTTATTCCAGTTTGGGCCCATCCTGGTATAAAGCTGGATGAAACCATTGCTGCAAAAGAGGCTAGAAAAGGAGTGTTCTGCCGAGGAAAACTCCTAGGCTGTCTGGTTGTGTCCAGGGCTTGCCGGGGATTGCAGTGCGGACTAAGTGGCAATCTAGCCCCGGTGACGGTAACGGCCGGAAAAGACCTTAAAGGGAAACCGCCAGTCTGGCGACAGCTGGTGGTCTTTTGGGAAAACCTGCTAGACCTAAGCCGCAACATTTACCCGGCAAGTTATCACCGGCACACGTTACATAGATCGATAGGTGTGGGCTGCTGTTTAGCAGCCCACACCCATATTTTGATGAGGTGGTAATGTTTGGGCCATAATAACAATAAATCCAGTGTTTCTATTTTTTATGTATTAATAATTGGAATAGGATCCTTTACACTGGCAGTAATTTTTTCCATCATTTCGGAATTATTTATCAGGGAATTAGAAAGTATAGCCTTATCTTTTATTATATTGTTGGTAATTATATTTATTGGAATTACTTTTGATGTCCTGGGAACAGCAGTGACAGCGGCCCAGGAAGCACCCTTCCACGCCATGGCTGCAAATCGTGTTTTAGGAGCCCAGCAGAGTGTTTATTTAATACGAAATGCAGACCGAGTGGCAAACATAGCCAATGATGTTATCGGGGACATAGCTGGAACAGTTTCTGGTGCTTTAGGAATAAGCATTGTGGCCCGTTTAATAATAATTAAACCTCAGTGGGACGTTTTTATCCTTAATATACTGATTACTGCTTCCATTGCTGCAATGACAGTGGCAGGGAAAGCCCTGGGTAAAAAATTTGCTCTGCGATATTGTCACAACATTATTTTTTTTGTGGGTAAAAATATAGCTTGGATTCAAAAATTAATGGGTAAAGATCCTTTTCGCAAAAAACGTTCTCATTAAGGATAACTAAAAAAGGTGGTATAGTTATCTTGAATTTACTGAATAGTATTAATTCACCTCGTGATCTAAAGGAATTAAATAACAACCAGCTGAAAGAGCTGGCCGGTGAACTGCGAGAAGCAATTATTGAAACTGTTTCTAAGAATGGAGGGCACTTGGCACCCAACCTGGGAGTGGTTGAACTTACCCTGGCGGTACACAAAGTTTTTGATACCAGCAGGGATAGAATAGTGTTTGACGTAGGTCACCAATGCTATGTGCATAAGCTGCTTACCGGGCGCAGGAATGAATTTTATACTCTGAGAAAGTACGGGGGAGTGTCAGGTTTTCCTCGTTGTTCAGAGAGTAATCATGATGCCTTTGGAACTGGGCACAGCAGTACTTCTATCTCTGCAGCCCTTGGCTTAGCTTTAGCCAGGGATATGAGCGGGGAAAAATATTCGGTAGCAGCAATAATTGGGGATGGGGCTATGACAGGCGGCATGGCCTTTGAAGCCCTTAACCATGCCGGTCACCTGGGGACAGATTTTATAGTAATCTTAAACGATAATGAGATGAGTATTGGAGAAAATGTGGGGGGATTATCCAAGTACCTAACCCGCATTCGAACTGATCCCATGTATTCCCGGGGAAAAGACGAAATTGAAAATCTGCTGAAAAAACTTCCCATTGGTAAACAGGTCTTAAAAGTGGCAGACCGCCTGAAGGATAGTTTAAAATACCTGGTTGTACCAGGGATGATTTTTGAAGAACTGGGATTTACTTATCTTGGGCCAATAGATGGCCACAATATTGATGAAACCATTAATATATTAAAGCAGGCAAAGGCCATGAAAGGGCCCATACTGGTTCATGTTATTACCCAAAAGGGTAAAGGATATAAACCAGCAGAGGAAAACCCGGATAAATTTCACGGAACAGGCCCCTTTGACATTGTGTCTGGGGAAGCATTGAAGAAGAATTCTGCTCCCACCTATACTTCTGTGTTCAGTGATACGCTGATAAAATTAGCCGGGGAAAATAAAAAAATCATAGCCATTACCGCAGCAATGGCCAGCGGGACAGGCTTGGATAAATTTGCTCAGCATTATCCCGACCGCTTTTTTGATGTCGGCATAGCAGAGCAGCATGCAGTAACGTTAGCGGCTGGGATGGCCATTAAGGGGTATAAACCGGTGGTGGCATTATACTCGACATTTTTACAGAGGGGCTACGATCAAGTTCTGCATGATGTCTGCCTCCAGAACCTGCCGGTAGTATTTGCCATAGACAGGGCCGGCATTGTGGGAGATGATGGTGCCACTCACCAGGGTTTATTTGATATTACTTTTTTACGCTCCATACCTAATATTACTATAATGGCTCCAAAGGATGAAAATGAGCTGCAGCATATGCTGAAAACGGCATTAGAACTGCCGGGGCCCTGTGCTGTAAGGTATCCCAGGGGGGCAGGTATAGGGTCCCCCATGGATGAGGAACCGCTGGCACTGCCGGTGGGGAAAGCAGAGGTGCTGCGGCGGGGAAGTGATGTGACACTGGCAGCCATTGGGAACATGGTGCCGCTTGTTGAAGAGGCCGCTGGGGAACTGGCTAAATTAGGTGTACAAGCTGCAGTAATAAATGCCCGGTTCATAAAGCCGCTGGATGACCAGTGCATTGCTCATTATGCCGCTGAAACCGGGCGGCTTATCACAGTGGAAGAACATGTTCTAGCCGGTGGGTTTGGCAGTTCTGTATTAGAAATGCTGGAGGCCAAAGGATTACACAACATTAAAGTTAACAGGCTGGGAATTAAAGATGAATTTGTAGAACACGGTGCTCCGTCCATAATGCGGGAAAAATACGGTTTGACAGTGGACAATATTGTAATGAAAGCCCTGCACATGGTTGGAAAGCGTCCAAAACTGCATGCGGCCCAGAAATAAATGCCATTACTGGAGGTGCTCATGTCTGGTAAACAGAGATTGGATAAGGTACTTGTATCCCGGGGCCAGTTTGCCAGCCGGGAAAAAGCCCGCTCTGCAGTGATGGCGGGCTTAGTTTTTGTCAATGGTAAGCGAGTAGATAAACCCGGGTACCAGGTAAGTGATGATGTAAAGATAGAAGTAAAGGGGAATCTCCTGCCTTACGTAAGCAGGGGCGGTTTAAAACTGGAGAAAGCTATAAAATCTTTCCAAATCGACCTTAACGGGAAGATAGTGCTGGATGTTGGTGCTTCTACAGGGGGGTTTACTGACTGTGCACTGCAAAACGGTGCACAAAAAGTATACTCTGTAGATGTTGGTTATGGACAGCTGGCATGGTCACTGCGTCAGGATCCGAGGGTAGTAGTTTTAGAAAGAACAAATATTCGCCACCTGACGGCTGATAAACTTGATGATTTACCTGACTTTGTAACAATTGATGTTTCATTTATATCATTATCAAAAGTGCTTCCTAAACTGCTGGAGCTGACCACAGTAGATGCTGACGGGGTAGCACTGATTAAACCCCAATTTGAGGCCGGTCGCGAAAAAGTAGGTAAAAAGGGTGTTGTTCGCGATCCAGCTGTTCACAGGGATGTTATAAGAGCAGTTTTAGACTTAACTAAAGAACTGGAATACAAGGTGCTGGGCTTGGACTACTCACCTGTAAAAGGCCCGGAAGGGAATATAGAATTTTTACTTTATTTTACTAGAAATAAAGAACGAGAGGAATTTAAAATAAATGATATTGATATAACAAGGGTAGTAGAGGCTGCCCATGTGGGGCTGTAGTTATGAAGTCTTCAGACCTATTTATATTAGGCATTGTTTTTGGGGGCCTTTTAGTTTACTATTTAATCAGGTTGCTGCAATCTTTTAAATTAAAACACCGTTACAAGAAGTCAAAGAAAGCAGAGGCTGCTGCACAAAAATATTTGGAGCAGCAGGGCTATTCAATTATTGCGCAGCAGAAACGAGTTCCCATTATAACTAAAATTGACAGTAAAAGTTTTAAGAATCATGTCAAGGCAGATTTTATAGTTAAAAAAGATGGTTTAAAATATGTAGTGGAAGTAAAAACGGGAAAACAAGTTGAAAAACCTACCAGTGCAGGTATCAGGCGGCAGCTTTTGGAATATTACCTTATTTACAGGACAAACGGCGTACTGCTGTTAGATATGGAAAATAAAAGAATTCATGCTGTGGAGTTTGAAATTGAAATGCCCTGGCAGATTAAAAACATTTTTTCCCACCTTGCTGCCTTGGCGGCAGGCGCCTTATTAGGATTACTACTAGTTAAGGGAGGACTAATTGGTTGAAAACCATTGGTCTGGTTTTAAACAAGGAAAAGTATAAAGTGGCACCGGTGGTTGAAAAAATTTATCACTGGCTGAAAAATAGAAATTTAAACGTACTGCTCAGTGATGAATGCGCTGAAACCCTGGGTAAGCCGAAGGAAGGTCTCCCGCCGGAAAAACTGGCCAGGGTATCTGACTGTATTTTAGTATGGGGCGGGGATGGAACAATACTGAACTGTACTAGAGTAGCTGCTCCCCTAGGGACCCCGCTTTACGGGATTAATGCCGGGCGTTTAGGTTTTCTCACTGAAGTAGACATTCCGGACATTTTACCTGGATTAGAGCGCCTGCTGTCCGGCAGGTATGTAATTGAAGAACGAATGATGTTAGAAGCCAGGGTGTACCGGCAGGGTAAGCTGGTAGAGACATCCTGGGGATTAAATGATGCTGTAATTTCTAAAGGTGCATTTGCCCGGCTGATATGGCTAAAAATATATGCAAACAATGAGCTTGTTAATAATTACCCGGCCGATGGAGTGATCATAGCCAGTCCTACCGGGTCGACAGCTTATTCGCTGTCTGCCGGTGGCCCCCTGGTAGGACCTAATATTGACTTGATGGTTGTTACTCCAATTTGCCCGCACACTTTATCGGCCCGGCCCCTGGTGTTATCCCCCGGCAATGTTGTATCAGTTACTACAGAAACGTCAAGGGGGGAAATAATGCTCACCTTAGATGGTCAATATGGTTTTAGGCTGGAAACACATGATGAAGTACAGGTGCGCAGGGCTCCCTTTAAAGCTAAGTTTATCAGAACACAGAAAAATAGTTTTTACAGTGTACTCAGGGAAAAACTGGAGGAGTGGAACAGTTCAAATGTTTAGACAGCGTAGAAGTGCTGTGGCTATGGCTCATGAATTTATCGCTGCTAACTTAGATGAAAATGGTGTGGCAGTGGATGCTACGGCAGGTAACGGAAATGACACCCTGTTTTTAGCCCAGCACTTGAAAAAAGGAAAAGTTTTTGCCTTTGATATACAGGAACAGGCTATAAATAATACTGCTGAGCTGCTTAAGGAACATGGATTAATAAAAACAGTTAATTTAATAAGAGACGGACATGAAAATATGGACCAATATGTGAATGAACCGGTAGATGCTGTAATGTTTAACCTCGGTTATTTACCAGGTGGAGATCATGGTATTATTACTCGGCCTGAAAGTACCGCTGCTGCACTGGATAAGGCACTGCAGCTCTTAAAAGTGGGTGGGAAAATAAGCATTGTTGTTTATACCGGGCATGAAGGTGGCCTAGAGGAGTTAAATGCTGTTGAAAAAACGCTGCATAAATTGGACTCGCATTTATTCTGGGTGGTGGGGACCAGGTTTATTAACAGGCCTGCCAATGCTCCCGTATTATTTTTTATAGAAAGGGTGGGTTAGATTGACTAAAGCCAGGCGACAATTAAAAATACAAGAAATAGTGAGAGAACAGGTAATTGAAACTCAAGAAGAACTAGTTAGTGCCCTAAGAAAAGCCGGCTTTGACGTTACACAGGCCACCGTTTCCCGGGATATCAAAGAACTAGGGCTGATAAAAATTCCTGGTGAAAACAATATTTCCAAGTATGCCCTGCCCAATGAACCAATAATACGGCATAGTGACGAACGTTTAAGAAGGCTTTTTAAGACTTCTGTTCTGGACATTGACTACAGTGAAAACTTGATTGTGATAAAGACCATGCCCGGTGAGGCTATGGGAGTTGCATCGGCCATAGACAATGCCAATTGGCCGGAAATTATAGGAACAATAGGCGGTGACGATAACATTTTGGTGATTGTTAAACCTAAAAAAGCTACTGGTTCGGTGGTGGAAAGGTTTAACAAACTATTCAAGGAGTGATACTTTGCTGCGTTCATTGTATATTAAAAATTTTGCCCTTATTGATGATATTACGGTAGAATTTGGACCGGGATTAAATGTATTAACTGGTGAAACAGGTGCCGGTAAGTCAATTTTATTAGGTGCTCTCCAGGTGGCAGTAGGTGGACGGGCTTCAGCGGAATATATACGTGCTGGAGAGGATAAGGCTGTTGTACAGGCTGCATTTGAACCTGTAAATGCAGACATACAAGAACGACTGGAATCATTGGGGATTCAACCATCAGAAGATGGTGTACTTATACTTTCCCGTGAGATCAGCCGGAACGGGCGGAACTGGTGCCGCGTTAACGGCCAGGTTGTTACATTAGCAATGTACCGGCAGGCAGCTTCCGGGCTGGTAGATGTACACAGCCAGCATCAGCAGCAGTCACTGCTGGACCCAGATCGGCACCTGGAATTGTTGGACAGTTTTGGGGGAAATGAGATAGAGGAACAGAAAGTAAAAGTAGCAGAGTATTATTACCAGTGGAATATGCTGCAGAGCCGCTTGGCACAGCTGCAGGATAACGCCAGGGATAAGGCCAGGCAAATTGATATTCTGCAGTTTGAAGCCCAAGAAATTGACAAAGCTAACCTTACTCTAGATGAAGATAAGCAGCTGACCGAGGAAAGAAAAGTACTGGCCAATGCAGAAAGAATTGCCCTGCTGGGAAACACCATTAGAGAAACGCTGTACAGCGGGGGAGGAAATTACCGTGTTCCTGCAGTAGAGTTGATGGGAGAAGCAGTAAGTGCATTACGGGAACTTATTGAATACGATAAAAAGGTAGAAAAGTTTTTAAGTTCACTGGAGGAAGCACTGTACACAGTAGAAGATGTGTCGCGGGAGATATCAAGTTATTTAAATAATATAGAGTACGACCCACAGCGTTTAGATTATATAGAAAAAAGACTACATGAAATAAACCGCCTGAAGAAAAAATACGGGGATACTGTTGAAGACATCCTTAATTATCACAAACAAGTTTTGCAGCAGCTGGAAGAATTGGAGGCCAGTGAGGAAAAATTGGATGAATTAAGGCTGCAAAAAGAGGAATATGAACAGTTATTAAAAAAAGAAGCTCAGAAATTATCAAATATGCGCCGCCAAACAGCAGTAAAATTGCAGGAAAAAATAAAGGAAGAACTGGCCGGTCTAGAAATGAATAAGGTTCAATTTCGAGTGAGTTTTGAAAAATTGTCCAAGCCAAGTGCAAAAGGTATTGATAATGTTCAATTCCTGATTTCTACTAACCCCGGTGAACCTTTAAAACCACTGCACAAAATTGCGTCTGGAGGGGAATTATCCAGGTTTATGCTGGCAGTTAAGTGCCTTTTAGCCGGGTTAGATAAAGTTCCCACATTAATATTTGATGAAGTAGATACCGGGGTTGGAGGACGAGTCTTACATTCAGTAGGAGAAAAAATGGCTCAAATTGGAGAGAAACACCAGGTAATTACTGTAACACATGCACCGCAAGTTGCTTGTTTTGCTAAACTTCATTATTTAATTAGTAAAGAAATAAGTGGTGAAAGAACATATACCAAAATTAAGTGTTTAGATTATGAGGGCAGGCTTGCTGAGCTGACAAGAATGCTGGGAAGTAAAGAATTAACAGGCCCGGCGTTAGAACATGCTGAAGCATTGTTAAGGTCTGCTAATTAAATAATTTATTAAAAATATAAATAACAAGCAGATTGTTAACAAGCGCATTTATGCGCTTTTTTTATTTGTAAAAAACAAATAATTGATATGGAAATAAAACAAGAAGTTACAAAATTGCTCTTATCAATTATAAAAAGTGAATTTGTTAAAATACGGTACATTTAGGCATAATATTTGTTATTTATGAAGGTTACTTTAATATTACGCTGTTTTTTTAAAAAATGCTTGTATTTACGTGTAAAAAATATCAAGAAAAGGGGGGAAAAGAAATTTGAACAATGATAAAAAAATTAAGCTTGTAACATTTGCTGCCATACTTATATTATCAGTATTTTGTTTTAATACAGATGTAATGCATTTAGGGACATTACCTGCCCAGCATAAAATAATGGTTGGAGACACGTTAGATCTAGGCTTTGAAAGCAGGGAATTTTTACAGGCCCTGCACATAGATGTTGAAGACAGCAGCTGTCTCCAGGGTATATGGAAGGAAAAAAGCAGCCTTACTATGTTAGAATCGGCTCCGGTTGCCACCAGCCCAGGAAAGGTTAACCTGTATTTAAAATTGTTCGGCATTATTCCTCTTAGGCATGTTACTGTGGATGTTGTTCCAGAGACGAAAGTTCTGCCAGGAGGACAATCGATAGGAGTAATGCTTTACTCACATGGGGTTATTGTTGTAGGTCTGGAAGCAGTGGAAGATCAACACGGGAAAAGTTATAACCCTGCCAAGGAAGCAGGGATTAAAGTGGGAGATGTGCTGTTAAAAATAAATAATAAACCTATAGAAACGGAAAACCAACTCAGAAAAATAGTTTCACAAGCAGGCCGCAGTGGCGATCATGTAACTATAAAAGTTAAAAGACAAAACAAAATTTTTTCTGTAAAAGTTGCCCCCGTTTACTGTGAAGAAACTAATGGATACCGTTTAGGACTATTAATAAGAGATAGTGCTGCTGGAGTAGGTACATTAACTTTTTATCACCAAGAATCAGGAATTTATGGTGCACTGGGTCATATAATTACGGACAGTGATACAGGACAGAATATAGATCTGTCCAATGGACGCATCTTTGAAGCATCTATTCAAGAAATTCACCCGGGAAAAAGCGGCCACCCGGGAGAAAAAGTGGGAGTTTTAAATAACAGTAGTGAACTTTCAGGTGATATAAGAAAAAATACACCTTATGGCATATTTGGACAGCTGACAAAGCCAATCAGCAATCCATATTTTAAAGAACCCATACCGGTAGCACTGCCAAAACAGATCAAAAAAGGTCCAGCGGAAATTATTACTGTACTTGAAGACAACAAAATGGAGAGATTTAAAATAAATATTGAAAAAATTAGCAGGCAGTCTCGCCCTGACGGCAAAGGAATGATTATAAAAATAACAGATCCTAAATTATTAACAATGACTGGTGGTATTATACAGGGTATGTCAGGAAGCCCCGTAATCCAATACATGGATAATGGACAGCCTGTTTTAGTTGGAGCTGTAACTCATGTTTTTATAAACGACCCTACCAGGGGATATGCTGTTCTAGCCGAGTGGATGGTGGAAGAAACTAAAGTGTTATCAAAAGAAATGATAATTAAAACAGTGAAAAAGCCAGCATAACAGACATAACTTGGCATAATTTTAGTTCTAGTTATATATTTCTTAACATTAAAGATTTTTAAAATAATTGATAATTTTTTACAATTGAAAAGAGGACTTTGCAGTCTGGTTGGCGAATGTGTAAGCACATATACAAAAATACAGATAATGGTAAATTATACAATGGTTAGGGGGCGGAGTTTGAAATTATGGCTGTTAAAGTGCTTATCGCTGACGATAACCGGGAATTTTGTGAACTGCTGAAGGAATTTGTTAAATCACAAGAAGATTTACAGATGGCTGGAATGGCATCCAATGGAGTTGAGGCACTAGAACTTATTGAACAAGAAAAACCAGATGTGGTAGTACTTGATATTATAATGCCCCACCTGGACGGGATAGGTGTATTAGAAAAAATATCCTCCGGTGCAGTCGGGGTTAGGCCCAAGGTTATTATGTTAACTGCTTTTGGACAGGAAAGTATTACACAACGTGCTGTTGAACTTGGTGCTGATTACTATATTTTAAAACCATTTGATTTTTCCGTTCTAGGTCAGAGAATTAGACAGCTGGCCCAGGGTGTTGAAGTTTCGGAGTATATAGCACCTTCCAAAACAAAGAACCTGGATGTTGCTGTAACCAATATTATTCATGAAATGGGAGTGCCGGCACATATAAAGGGATATCACTACCTGCGTGATGCTATTCTTATGGTAATTGAAGAAATTAATCTGCTTGGTGCTGTTACTAAAGAACTGTATCCCATGATAGCTAAGAAATATAATACTACACCCAGCAGGGTAGAGCGCGCCATTAGGCATGCCATAGAACTGGCCTGGGACCGGGGTAATATAGAAATGATGACAAAGTTTTTTGGTTATACTATTAACCTTGAACGGGGTAAACCTACTAATAGTGAGTTTATTGCTATGGTGGCAGATAAACTGCGTATAGAGTCTAAAGCAGGTTAAAAGAAATCTTTGAATAAAAAATGGGTAAAACTCTCTCTTATAAGTTTTACCCATTTTTTTTACTCATTTTTTATTATATAGAGCTGCTTCTTACTGGTAAATGTCAATTAATAAACCAATAATTTTATCTAATGAAGCAACAATATCTATATTTTCTTTTTGGTCATTCAATAATTTTTTAGTCAGTTCATCAACTTCTTTGTCAATAATTTCTATTCTGGTATATAAAGTGCTGTAATCAAGGCTTCTGTGTTTTCTCAGTACATAGAAATTTTTCAGCACATATGATAAATATTCTGCAATTAACTGCTTATATTCTGCTATTACTGGTTCAGTAACCTGCACCTTTAATTTATTTCCAATTTCTTTAATCTTGTTCAGCATCTGCAGCAGCTGCTGTCTGGTATTATCTTGATGAGCCATATCAAGCAGGTTTGAAAAGGATTTTTTTCCCTTTGTTTCTACTTTAGTTAAGCTGGGCCAGAATGTTTGTTTATTAATGCTAGAAATTTTCATTTTATCTCACCATTACCTTTTTATGATCCGGTACTGCCAAATCCACCTTCGCCTCTGTCTGTTTCGCTGAGCATCTCGCATTCTACCAGCTCAACATCAGGAATTTTGTGTATTACAGCCTGAGCAATTCTATCTCCTTCTTTAAATAAAACAGGGGATTTCCCGGTATTGTGTAATAATACACAGACTTCACCACGATAATCAGAATCTATAACACCAACAGCATTGCTCAATGTAATTCCATACTTCTTAGCATTACCGCTGCGAGCATAAATTAGCATAACATAACCGGGGGGTAATTCAAAAGCTAACCCTGTTTTAATTGTTTTATGCTCACCCGGCTTAATTGTAAAATTTTCAATACAGTGAAGGTCGAAACCGGCACTGTCAGGTGTGGCACGCTTTGGTATTTTGGCACTGCTGTGCAGCTTTTTTACTTTCACAAAACTGTTTTTAAACACAAATTTATCACAGTGTCTGAAGGGGTAGAGGGCCTCTTCTCGAGGAATTTTTACTTCCATTATTTCGCACTTGTAGTCACCACGTAATATTTCTACTCCATACTTGCAGCGGTTACAGGTTTGTCTCACCCTTGGACCTCCTTAATTTGTGAAATAAAGCTGTAGTTATTTTTTCGACAGCTATTTATTATTTCCTTTCAAATAAAATATATTACTATTTTTTACTGGTGTGACTGGATGTGCCGGCGGGGAGCTTTTTTGATATCTTTTTCTTAAAAATAAATAACAGCAAACCCGTACATAACTGGCTGCGTTTAAACAAAGCTCGACGCTTACCAAAAATTGAATTTTTTATTTAAAATAGTATAAAATTAGAGTGCAGAATAATCAGTGAATGGAGAGGTTTAAATGATAAAAGTTGCTGCGGCAATCATAATTAAAGATGGCCTGGTGCTGATTGCCAAGCGAAAAGAAGGGGAAAAGCTGGCGGGAAAGTGGGAGTTTCCTGGTGGTAAGATTGAAGATGGAGAATCCCCGGAAGAATGCCTCCAGAGGGAAATAATGGAGGAACTTCAGATAAATATTTCGATAGGCGAATATTTTGGAGATAGTGTCTATCATTACCAGCACGGGACCATTCACCTGCTGGCTTACCTGGCTTACTGGAATGGGGGAAAATTAATGCCCACTGTTCATCAAGAGGTCAGGTGGGTAACCCCCGGTGAAATGCTAAAATATGAATTTTCACCGGCAGATATTCCGTTGGTAAAAAAATTGGCGGAAAGCTGTGTCTTTAATTGCTGAGATGCAGCATTTTTATTTTTGAATGAAAGAAGCTGAGAAATGGAAGAATGTATTAAACCAGGCCCGATAATATATGCAGGGAGGAAAGACTGATTGACAGGAAAACTGTATTTTTAATAATAACAATACTAATAATTTTCTTTATAACCATTCCTACAATTTATATAATTAATGATAAAAGCATAAGGGAAGAGGGTGTGCATACCTTGGCCAATGATGAAAAACAGTACAGGTGGAAATTAGAAGATATTTATCCTAGTGATGAGCTGTGGGAAAAAGACTTCCAGCAGGTTGAAGAACTGCAGCGGGAAATAACAAAATACAAGGGTAAGCTGGGCCAGTCTGCACAAATGCTGCTGGAAACGCTTCAAACTTATGAACGTCTGCAGATGCTTAATGAAAAAGTATATACATATGCCAGTATGAGGCAGGATGAAGACAACAGCAATACTGCTTACCAGGCTTTAAAAGATCGAGCGGCCGGTCTCAATGCCCGTGTTAATGCAGCAGTATCCTACATAGTGCCCGAAATTTTGTCCATCCCGCTGGAAAAGTTTAATAGTTTTCGCCAGCAGGAACCGGGCCTGTCAACCTTCAGTTTTTTCCTGGACGAATTAATCCGGCAAAAACCGCACGTTTTATCTGAAGCGGAAGAAAATATTCTTGCTCAATCCAGCGAGGTGACCCAGGCACCGGGAAAAATATTTCGCATGCTGAATAATGCTGATATGACTTTTCCCAGCATAAAAGATGAAGAAGGTAAAGAAATTCCAGTTACTCATGGCAGTTATCAAAAGCTTATGTTAAGCGGTGACCGGCGGGTTCGCAGAGATGCATATAATTCCTTGTATTCCGGCTACAGCAGTCATAAAAATACTATGGCTGCCACTTTGGCTTCCAGTGTAAAAAGGGATATTTTTCTGGCCAGAGTACGAAAACACAATTCAGCCCTGGAGGCAGCATTATTTGCAGATAATGTTCCCCAGGAAGTATATAGCAATCTTATAGAGACGGTACGACAAAATATAAGTTTAATGCACCGCTATATGGCCCTGCGCAAAAAGCTTCTGGGATTAAATGAACTGCACATGTACGATGTTTACACACCTTTTGTCAAGAATATTCAGTGGGAAATACCATACCCTGAAGCTGTTGAAATGGTTAAAAAAGCATTAGTACCTCTGGGAGATTCATATGTGCAGATAATGACCCAAGGATTTAACTCCGGCTGGGTAGATGTTTATGAGCGGAAGGGAAAAACCAACGGTGCTTATTCCTGGGGGCCTTACGGCGTACACCCGTTTATACTGTTAAATTACCAGGGAAGCCTGCATGATGTTTTTACACTGGCCCATGAGATGGGGCACGCCATGCATTCTTATTATTCTTATCAAGAACAGCCTTACATAAATGCTCACTATTCTATTTTTACTGCAGAAGTGGCTTCTACAGTTAACGAAGCACTGCTTATGAAGTACCTTCTCAATACGGTAAATGACCTCAATAAAAAACTTTATCTCATAAACCACTACCTGGAGCAGATTAGGGGTACTTTATTCCGGCAGGTGATGTTTGCCGAGTTTGAGAAGATCATTCATGAAAAAGCAGAAGCGGGAGAAGCCTTGACTTCTGAAATGCTGAGCAGCATTTACCAGCAGTTAAATAAGGATTATTATGGACCAGAAATGGTTTTGGATGAAAATATTTCATTAGAATGGGCACGCATCCCTCATTTTTATAATGCCTTTTACGTTTATAAGTATGCCACCGGTATTTCTGCCGCCACATCAATAAGCAGGCAGCTGTTGGAAGAGGGAGAACTTGCTGTGGATAAGTACATAAGATTTTTAAAGAGGGGAGGGTCAGATTATCCACTTAATTTATTGAAGGATGCAGGAGTGGATATGAAATCTTCCAAACCCGTTCAGGATACATTAAATTTATTTAATGAACTGCTTCAAGAATTAGAAACAATTACAGCAGAGACTAAAAAATGAGGCTTATTATAAGTCTCATTTTTTAGTATAAAAAAAGCAAAATTATTCTCCTAATAGTTTTTACAGCACATTCAAAGAACGACGCAGTTCTCGAAGGTCCAGTGACGTATTAGGTTAAGTGCTAAATACTTAGCGGTGTAAGACAAATTTTTTTATCAAATTTAAGATATTTATGAGAAAATATAAGATGAGAAAATGAATAGGGGAAGGGGTCGGAAGATGCCAATATTAAATGAGTCGCCTGATAATATTAAACCGCGCATATTATTTCAGCTGATTAAGGAATATAACCATTATATTCAGGAAGCATTTCGCAAGGGTTGTCATAAAAAAGATTGGGTTCCTTTAAACGTGGATGAATTTTTTGATACAGAGTTTAAACTGCTGCCTGTAAAAAAAGTTAACCACCAGGTTTTAGATAATAAAGAGGCAGAAAATAATAATAAAACTTTCAATTCTCCAGCAGAACATAGGAAGGCAGGAAAATGGTCTACTTTAAGCAGGCATGAGGTTAAAGGCCCGAGGAAAAGACCATGGTGGCTTAGGTGGTTGACGTAAAGATAATTATACCCCCTTACCTGTGTATAAAAGTGGTTTATATGGAAAAAATATAAAAAACTATATAAGGGGGCATTAAGGCATGAAGGTTAGTATGAGTGTCGATGAAGTGCTGAATCAAATTAAACAGTTAAAAGAAAAGGGAGAATCTTTAAGCAAAAAGAAAGTTAAACAAGCACATCCAGAATTAATGAGAAGTGCATTGTATTATTTTCCCAGCTGGGAACATGCAGTAGAAAATATTGAAGTATAATTACATAGTTTTTGACCAACCCTTAGGGTTGGTCAAATTAATTTAGTGGAGGTTTTTTGACATCTCTTGACAGTATTTGTTACTTAATCTACTATAT
>JACDOL010000013.1 GCA_017656165.1 Desulfotomaculum sp. | reverse complement strand
TTGATACCCTAAAACGTCCTATTTGCGCTTGCTTCCGCACAGCGCAATTGGCTCAAACTCTGAAGTTATTAACAGTCTGCTTGAACTTATCAGCCATTTCGTCCAGCACTTGAGTTGTGTTTGTAATTTCTTCCATACTGGATGTTACTTCCTGGGTGGGAGCAGCCACCCGGCCAATATTATTGCTTACTTCTCCTGCGGCTTTAGAGATTTGTTTCACCAGTTCAGCATTCCGCTGTACACTTTCTACAACATCCTCCAGTGCCGGTAATTTCTTTTACAGACTGCCGTAAGTTATCTGCCAGCTTTAAAAAGCCCTACAATATTTCTGCCTTGGCATAAGTACGGTAAACTTTTTTCACTTCCACCGATACTTTTTTTCCTACCATCGTACCGGCTCCTTCAATGTCCAGTATATATCCATCCAGCCTGGCTATACCGTCACTGCTGTTGGTGGCATGGGGTTCTTCCACTTTAACTTCCAGTATTTCTCCCGGCTTGACCGGCATTGTACTGCTTTCAATTTCAGCCTTGTCATGAAGGGGTTTAACAGTCACCTGTTCTATATGATGGTTGGCGCAGCCCCGGATATATAAATTTTTACCGATCTGGTACTCTAACTCCCTCAGCCCCGATCCACCGCTGCCAATTATACGGGCAGCCACCAGGGGGTTTGCTTCTACCAGTATAGTATCGGCTGCAGTCAGCTTAGCCATCTGCTGAATTTTACTTTTTACTAGAATTCCCACCGATTCTTCCGACAGCACTTTACCCCTGCCGTCACAGTACGGGCAGATCTTTTGTACAACTTCACTTAAACTGGGACGTACCTTTTTTCTTGTCATTTCTACCAGGCCGAGCTGGGTGATACCGAGTATATTAACTTTAGTTTTGTCTTTTTTAATTTCTTCCTCCAGCACCTGGATTACCTGCTGGCGGTGTTCCTCTTCTTCCATGTCTATAAAGTCTACAATTATAATTCCCCCGATATTTCTGAGGCGCAGTTGACGAGCTATTTCTACAGCTGCATTTAAATTAGTTTTTAATACCGTATCTTCCAAATCAGTGCTGCCCACAAATTTGCCGGTATTAACATCAATGGCAGTCAGTGCCTCTGCCTGGTCAATCACCAGGTAAGCCCCGCACTTAAGCCACACCTGCCTTTTTAATGCTTTTTGAAGCTCTGCTTCAATCCCATAATCTTCAAAAATATCTTCCCGGTTTTCATAAACTACCTTTAGTTTTAATTTTGGGTCTATAATATCCAAAAGTTCCAATACCTTTTGATAATCATCCCTGGAATCGATAATTAACTTATCTATATCTTCACTAAAAACATCCCTCAGCATCCTCTGCAGAAGTTCTAAATCCCTGTGCAGCAGATTAGGTACAGGGCCGCTGGCAGCCTTATTTTGAATTTTATTCCACAGCTTTGTAAGCAGCTGAATATCTTTACCTATTTCTTCTTCCTGCATACCTTCCGCAACAGTCCGGACAATAACTCCCATACCCTCGGGCTTTAATGCCGCTGCAATTTCCCTTAATCTTTCTCGTTCTTCTTCGCATTCTATGCGCCTGGAAATACCTATATAATCCACTGTGGGCATTAAAACCATATATCGTCCGGGAAGTGTGATATTGGTGGTAACCCGTGGTCCTTTACTGCCAATCGGTTCCTTAACAATTTGTACAATAATTTCCTGCCCCTTTTTTAAAACGTCAGTAATATTAGGCCTCTCTAAGGCATACTGGTTTTCCCCACGGGTGCTGACGGCATCCTCTACATAAAGGAAAGCATTTTTCTCCAGCCCAATATCCACAAACGCTGCCTGCATGCCTGGTAATACATTTTCTACCTGTCCTTTATATATGTTGCCCACCAGCCGCTGGTTTTGAGCTCTTTCTATATATATCTCCACTAACTGCCCGTCTTCCAGCACCGCAACTCTAGTTTCCTCATCTTTTACATTTACAACCAATTCTTTATACATAACATTTCATCTCCTGAGGTATATATTACCCAGGAAAATTCCCCCTTTGTTATCTTACCATAAATCAATTCTCTTGCCTTTCTCGTCACCGTACAATCCAAGCCTGTATATCTTACAGCCCGCGCCTAACGGTATTCCCGCTTTTTCCAGTTCTGCCTTTATTTCCTCGGGACGAACATTTCCTTCGCTGCCACTTTTTACTTCTGCTTTAATAATAATTTCTCCATTAGTTAATTTCCCTTCCAGGGACAGAATACCCGGTCTAATATCAACTTCTTTTACCCTTCCTTTAACACTGCGCTTCACAATAATATAATCTTCATTTAATAAACTGCTTACGGCCTGCTCAACCTGCTGCTGTTTTATCTCCTTACCGGGCATGCACTCAAAACTATAAACCGCTCTCTTAACCATGGCCATAAGTGGTTTTGTCCCTTGAGCCTGTTTTACTCCCAGCACTTCAACTCCTGCCGGAAGGCTGCTATTTAAGCGGCGGGTAATTTCATTTTCTTCCATTTTCCCGGTCAGTTCTATTTCCAGGAGCTCCTGCTTCCCTTCTATCCCCACTGCCAGAGGAGCAGCAATGCTCATTTTAGGATGGGGATTAAAACCTTGTGAAAATGCCATGGGCAGGTCTGCCCGTCGAAAAGCCCGCTCAAATATGCGCAAGAGGTCAAGGTGAGAAATAAACCTGGCCATCCCCGTCTTGGAAAACATAATTTTATATTTGGGCATGGTCTTCCCCCCCAAGAACAAGCGGCTTGATATCCAGGCTGGGGCAGAGACCACAGCCGGGGCAGCGGCCGCTGCGGCAGTCTGCGGTTACCTCTTCTTTCACTGCTTTTTTATGTTCCAGAATAAGATAGCGCTTGCTTACCCCGGTATTTATATGATCCCAGGGAAGAATGTCATCGTAGTCATAACGCTGGTATGCATACCACTGGGGAGTTATCCCGGTACCTTCAAAAGCCTCAAGCCACTTTTCATACTTAAAACACTCGTCCCACCCGTCAAACCTGCATCCGATTTCAAAGGCCTGTTTCAAAACCGGCCCCAGCCGGCGGTCGCCCCGGGACAATGCCGCTTCCAAGAAACTCACCTTGGAATCGTGATAATTAAAGACAATATATTTATCTTTTAATTTTTCTTTAAGATATTTTTGTTTATTTCTTAACTCTTCCAGCTTATCCTGCGGTTCCCACTGGAAGGGAGTATGAGATTTGGGGACAAACGAAGAAGCACTAACAGTAACTTTTAAGCGCCTGCGTGATACCCCCTGTTCCAAGCCTGCCTTAACTACCGCCCTGGCCAGATTGGCAATGCCATCCAAATCCTCATATGTTTCAGTGGGTAAACCAATCATAAAATATAATTTTATTGAATGCCAGCCAGCGGCAAAAGCAGCTGTAACTGCTTTTATCAAATTTTCTTCTGTTACTCCTTTATTGATAACATCCCTCAGTCTCTGGGTACCAGCTTCTGGTGCAAATGTCAGGGTTGAACGACGTACCCGCTGTACCTCTTTGGCCATGTCAACTGAAAAAGCATCTACCCTCAACGAGGGCAGAGAAACATTTACTCCTTTTTGTGAATGCTCGTCCAGCAGTGCTTTTATCAGTGGGCGAACTTTAGAATAATCTGCGGTAGAAAGGGAGGTCAGAGAAATTTCATTATACCCTGTATTTTTAACCAGTTCTTCGGCCTGCTTTAAAAGAATTTCCGGTTCTTTTTCCCGCACCGGCCGGTAAAGCACCCCGGCCTGGCAGAAACGGCAGCCCCTTGTGCAGCCCCTCTGCACCTCCAGCATTACCCGGTCATGTACTGCACCAAGGGAAGGAACAATGGAATGGGTGGGAAAAGGGGCTTTATTCATATCCTTTAGCACTCTTTTATTTACTACCGGAGGTACACCAGGATACTTGGGAGAAACAGATTTAATTTTTCCATTACCATGATATTCCACCTGGTAAAACGAAGGAACGTATATACCTTCTAATCCAGCCAGTTTGAAAAGCAGTTCACGCCTGCTTAAATTTTTTTCCTTTGCTTCAATATAAGTATCAATGATTTCATTTAATACCTCTTCCCCCTCCCCGAGAACGAAAAGATCGATAAAATCAGCTAGGGGCTCGGGATTAAAAGCGCACGGTCCCCCGGCTATTACCAGGGGCATCTTTTCATCCCTGCAGGCACTTTCTAACGGCAGCCCTGCCAGATCCAGCATATTAAGAATATTTGTGAAAGTCATCTCGTACTGCAGGGTAAACGCTAATATATCAAAATCTTTTACCGGGCGGTGCGATTCCAGGGTAAAAAGAGGCACCTTTTCTCTGCGCATTATAGTTTCCATATCAACCCAAGGGGCAAAAGTCCGCTCCATTAACGCATCTTCACGCTGATTAACCAGGTTGTATAATATCTGCAGTCCCAGGTAGGACATACCAACTTCATAAACATCCGGAAAAGCAAAGGCCATCCGTACCTTCACTGAATTCCATTCTTTTTTAATTGAATTCCACTCACCGCCAGCATAGCGGGCAGGTTTTTGTACATAAGGCAGCAGCTTCTCCAATTTTTGCTGCATATAATCTTTCCTCCCTGCTTTAAAAATTACATAACGCATTCTTATATATTATTACCAAAAAAATATTCTGCCAACATTAAACATTCTACCACAATGAACACAATCCCTTCCATAAAAGAATACTCTCTCGTGCCAGCGACATGCAAATAAGCGGCTCTTTATTTTTTTATCTGACCTACCGGGTAATCTAACCCGTGTGTTAATAATGCATCTACCACTTGTGTTTCAGTCAGCAGTCGGCTGTACTTCATTTCATCATCCAGTACCATTATGAAATAAAATTTTCCTGGAACAAAGGGCTTAATTACTTCCTTAAGTGGAACCTTTTCCAGGAGCACCATCATTTCTGCTGGCATCAGCCCTATTTCAGCAAGTTCTTTCTTTTTTTGAGTTAATTGACGTATGAATAAATACGGGGCAGACTTTTTTTCCCGGGTGGCTGCATAAAAAATAAATAACCCTAGAATAAGTATATCCAGGCCGCTGATACCTAAAAGCAGACCTGAAACGGCCAGGGATGTTACCAGTACTGCCCACGCCTGCCCCATGGCAGAACACAGGTAGGTAGCTTGCTTTAATCCCACCCATCCAGCCAGGTAAGCTCTTAATACCCTCCCACCATCCAGGGGCAGAGCAGGAAGCAGGTTAAAACCAGCCAGTAAAATATTGCACTGTAAAAAAAAACGCCCCAGTTCTTCATTCCACAGCCCATAACTGCGGAACCCCAGGGCGAGACCAATTAAAGCCAGGTTTGAAAGCGGTCCGGCCATCGCCACTGCAATTTCCTTTTGTGTATTCAGGGCTAATTCAGTTCCTAACCTGGCCACACCGCCAAAAGGCAGCAGTTCAATTTCTATTACCTGAATACCCAGGCGAACAGCGGTAATGGTGTGAGCTATTTCATGGACCAGCACAACAGCAAATAATATTAAACCTTTTTCCAGTATACCGGCCACAAAAAAGAGGCTCAGCTGAAACAAAAACCACCCATTTATATGGAGGTCTATACCACAAACCCGGCCAACTTTCACTGTTTATTCACCTCTACTCAGCCAGTTCCTGCAGTTTCGGCAGCGGATCAACCAATTTGTTGTTCTCTCTAATTTCAAAGTGCAGTCCTTTGCTGTTTTCATCGATTACCCCGATTACCGCCTCTTTTTCTACCTGCTGGTTTTCCTTTACCACCACCCTGCTCAGACCGGCATACATGGTATAATTTCCCCTGCCGTGCTCTAAAAGAACAAAGGTACCCAGGGTTTGATCTTCGCCAACCCGCGCTACCCTTCCATCCCGGGCCGCCCTTACACTGCTGCCTGGTTTGCACTCAATAAATATTCCCGGGTTAAAACGTTCCAAGCCAATATCCGGGTCCTTTCCCCAGCCGTACCTTTTTATTACCCGGCCGGAGACAGGTAGAGAATACTGGTCAGCCATATTACTGGACAGGGCTGGGCTGGCTCCTGATAAGTCATTATGAAAGGGCATATCCATATTTACAGCCCGAAGGCCTAACTGGACAGCCTTATCCAGAGCTGGCTGAAAATTCCATTCTGTAGTCAAAAGGTATTTAAGCCCTTCTCTAGCTTGTATTCCCAGGGGGTGCTGCGTCTCCCTAATGGTGACCACTACCAGCAGGACAGCCAGCACCACTGCAATCCGGTAAAGAGTGGGCAGCAGTCTTTTTTTCTTTTTGCTTCCTAGGTTTCTGCTGCCGCTGGTAATGTAGTAAGACTCCCAATTGTCAGGATCATAGTTTAAATTACTGTATGGGTAGTCATTTCTTTTCCCTCTGCTGAAAAATTTAGAAAGCCTGGGACGTTTAAATTTCAACTTTTTCCCCTCCTTCAGGTTAATACCATGGACAACTTATCGATACAGTATATTTTATTTTTAAAATAAATATGACAAGCTGTTTTACTAAACCCATTTTCTGTTTATAAAAAAACTCCGGTTTAATTACCGCCAAGGTATTTACAGTCCGAAGACAAGACTCGACGCTTTTCCTCCAGAAAAAACTAAAACCGTCTCTAAAAGAGCCGGTTTTGCAAGTTTAATATACTTGATTTTAAAATACTAACTTTTTCCTCCTGGAGTAAACATTCTGCAGGACGCCAATGGCAATCATATTTGTCAGCATGGAACTTCCCCCGTAACTGAAAAAAGGAAGGGGCAGGCCTGTTACCGGCATTATTCCTACAGTCATGCCTACATTTACAAGTATGTGAAATACCTGCATTGATACAACGCCGGTGGCCAGAAGCGATCCAAAAGTATCCTTGGCCCGGTAAGAAATAACAATACCGCGATATACAATAATAAAAAACAGCGCCAGCAGCAGTACCGTACCAATGAATCCCAGTTCCTCTCCAACAACGGAAAATATAAAGTCTGTATGCTGCTCTGGCAAAAAATTTAACTGGTTTTGACTGCCATTAAATATCCCTTTACCGTATAAACCGCCTGAGCCAATGGCTATTTGTGATTGGATAATGTGATAACCATCCCCAAGCGGGTCCCGGAACGGGTCCAAAAAAATTGTCAGTCGGTCAATTTGGTAATCATGCAGGGGAACCCATACCTTGTCCGGGTTTTTAAAATATGCATACAGCCAGCTGAAACATATTAGCCCCCCACCACCGATTATTCCTCCCAACAGCTTGGGATTAGCCCCGGCCATATACAGCATACCAAACATAATGGCAAAAAACACCAGCGAGGTGCCTAAATCAGGCTGCATTAAAATAAGCAGTACGGGCAGGCCAATGAAAGCAAAAGCAGGCAGCAGCTCCTTTATAGTATTTAATCTTCCCGACCGGTGGGCTAGAAAATTGGCAAATGTAATAATAATTATTATCTTGGCAAACTCGGATGGTTGAAAAACAAAAGGTCCAATGGCTATCCACCGCTGGGCACCTAAAGCTGCTCTTCCTATAAATATAACTGCCAAAAGCATTAACAGGTTAATAATATATAATGTTCTTGTATATTTAGGCCAGTCTTCATAATTAAACATTACTATCAATGACATTACAGCCAGGCCGATAAAAGTCCAAATTAATTGTTTTATCACGAAATCCAGGGCATTTAGATTTATAACCCCAAACAAGAGCGGAGCCTCTTGATCTACGTCTACGGGAGTAGTAACATGAGTGGCACTGGCGATAGCCACCAGGCTAAAAAGCACTACCAAAAGAACGGTAATCAGTAGTATATAATCTAAATTTCTCCATATCCTGCGAGATACCATGTCATTCCTCCAAAGATAACTTTTTTACCTTCCCTCACAAGATTATAACTTATATATGATATTACCGCCAAGGTACTTACACTCCGAAAACAGCCGGCACATATAATTGAAGAACACGAATTTGCCCGCTATAATTATCTCCGGTAAATACCTTGGCTGCGCCAGTACCTTATAAACAAAGCATAATTTCCAAAAAAGTAAAAGGGCTATTTAAGAGCCCTTAATTTTCCATTAGACAGAATGATCTTTCACTGACCGTTTCATATTTTTGACCGGGATATTGGCCACCAGGGCGACCTGGGTGTCTTCGCTGCTTAAAGTAACTTCCAATGCTTCTTCATCGATTTCCATGTATTTTGAAATTACTTTAATTAAATCTGCTTTTAGAGAGTGAAGCAGCTGGGGTGAAACATTGGCTCGATCATGTACCAGCACCAGGCGCAGGCGCTCTTTCGCTACATCCTTGCTGGTACTTTCTTTCCCAAATACACGGCTTAAAAATTCCAGCAAAACCTATCCCCCCCTTACTTCAGGCCAATGAGACGGCGTAGAGCCTTTAAAAATCCGCCCTCGGATTCCAGATCCATCAGCGGTACTTCTTCTCCCTTAATTCTTCTTACTATGTTGCGATAAGCCTGGCCCGAGAGAGACTTTTCATTAGTAACCACTGGCTCACCTTTGTTGGTACTGATAACAACCAGGTCGTCTTCCGGCACCACTCCTAGTAAATCTATAGCTAATATCTCCAGCATGTCGTCAATACTCATCATATCCCCGGCTTTAACCATTCGAGCTCGCAGGCGGTTAATAATTAGTTTTGGATCTCTAAGTTCAGCTGCTTCCAGCAGCCCAATAATTCTATCCGCATCTCGAACAGCCGATACTTCCGGGGTAGTCACTACTATTGCTTTATCAGCACCAGCAATTGCATTTTTAAATCCCTGTTCAATTCCTGCCGGGCAGTCAACAATGACATACTCAAATTCTTTCTTCAGCTCTGCGCACAGTTCCTCCATTTGTTCCGGCGTTACTGCAGTTTTGTCCTTGGTCTGAGCTGCCGGGAGCAAATGAAGACCTTCCAGTCTCTTATCTTTTATTATTGCTTGGCGTAAACGGCAGTTGCCGTTTGCAGCATCAACAATATCATAAACTATACGATTTTCCAGCCCCAGTACCACGTCCAGGTTTCTAAGGCCAATATCTGCATCAACCAGAACTACCTTGTGATCTAATGCTGCCAAACCAGTACCAATATTTGCAGTAGTGGTGGTTTTCCCCACCCCTCCCTTACCGGAGGTTACTACAATTACTTCACCCATAATGCTGTTCCTCCTTACGTATTGCAGTTAATATGGGCCGAAAATTATTTACCCTGCCATTCGGAATTAAATGCTTCAATGGTAACCACACCATTTTTTATTCTTGCTATTTCCGGCACATCGGAATCAGCAGCTTCTCCATCCGGTGCCCGGGTAATGTGATTGGCAATTCTTAATTGAGTGGGCAGCAGCTTGAAGGCCACCACTACTGATCGCACATTGCCGGCTGCACCAGCATGTACGACACCCCTCAATGATCCCATTACGATAACATCTCCGGTGGCTATTATCTCTGCACCCGGGTTTACATCACCCAGAACTACTATATTGCCGTCATATGTTATGCTTTGACCCGAACGCAGCGTCCGCTGCACAAGTATGGTATTCTCATCAAACAGGGTATCCAGCTCAAAATCAGCCTTTGCCTGCTGTTCATGTTTACCTGCATTATTCTTGCTACCACTGCACAAAGCCCCAACCCCCTGTTTATTAACTGAATATACAGTTCTACGCAACTAAACCAAATCCTGCTAAATAAAGCAAAAATAACGGAGTTTTTCCCCCGTTATTTTGCAATAAACTATGTTATTTAGACAAAATGAACATTATTCAGATGGAAACACCCATTTACCATCAACAAGTTCCCCGCCAAAGTAAGCTGCCAGTACATCATGGGCTACTGGACCAGCACCGCTGCCGCCGTGGCCGCCGTGCTCTACCACAACTGCCACCGCTATTTCCGGGTCATCTGCCGGTGCAAAAGCAGCTATTAAGGCATGGTTATCTTTTCCAAATACCTCAGCTGTACCTGTTTTGGCCGCCACCGGGACGGGTATGTCGTTAAATTGGTAAGCGGCAGTACCGCCGGGTTGGGTTACCCTGCTCATACCTTCACGGATAACAGCTAAAGTTTCCGGGGAAACATCTGCTTTATTTATAATCTCAGGTGAAAATTTTTTAACTGTTTTACCCTGGTGATTTACAATTTCTTTCACCAGGTGCGGTTTATATAAAGTTCCACCATTTGCTATGGCAGCGGTATAGCAGGCCAGCTGCAGCGGAGTATATTTGCTGTCTCCCTGTCCCAGGGCAGTATTGCCGGTGTCGTAGTCATACCATAACAAGTTCCAATTAATTCTTTGTCTTTCATAACGTAATTTTCTCTGCAAACGGCGCCGTTCCTCTTCTGTTTCTGCCTCAGCTATTAGCTCTTTATACTTCTCTTCTATTTCCTCAAGCTGTTTCCTTTTTCCAGCCGGCAGGTTCTGCTTCCACAGCCGGTATTTAGTTTCTGGAGTTGGTAAAACTCCCTTTTCTTCTCCAGGATACAAATCTATCCCCAGTACAGACCCCAGTCCAAATTCTCTTGCATATTCAGCTATTTTAGATATTCCTATTTCTAGAGCGTAGGTTCCAAAGTAAGTATTGCAGGAAACTTGAATTGCCTTGCGAAGGTCTACATAACCATGCCCACTTAACAGCCAGTCGTTAATCCGGGTGCCGGCCATGAAATACCCGGGGTCATACATCTTGTGATCAGGGTCAATTATCCCTGTTTCCAAACCAGCAATTCCTACCACCATTTTAAAGATGGAACCGGGTGGGTAGGCACTTAAAGCCCGGTTAGTAAATACTTTATTCTTCTCTAACTGCAGCCATGTTTCCCGGGGCAGAAACTTGGTAAATACCGTTGGGTCATAGGTGGGATAGCTGGCCAAAGCTAAAATCTCGCCGCTGTGTACATCTACCGCTACCACTGCTCCTGCCTTAGCATTTTTATATTCAGTGTTTTCCTGCAGATACTTTATCTGCCTGGCCAAACCCTGGGCTGCAGCCTTCTGCACCCTGTGGTCTAAAGTTAAAATAAGGTTGTTTCCCGGCACTGGTTTTTTTATGCCCAAATCCCGGACCGGCCGGCCTTGAGAATCCACTTCTACCTGCCGTGCACCCGGGGTGCCCCGGAGGTAATCCTCGTAGTAACGTTCTAAACCAATTTTTCCAATTTCATCATCAGGGCGGTAACCTTTATCTTTGTACTCCTCCAATTCCTCTTTGTTAATCTGTCTTACATAACCCACCACGTGAGAAGCTATTGCGCCCACTGGATAATCCCTGACAGGCTCAACATCTATCAGTACTCCTGGAAGTTCTAACCGGTGCTGTTCTATCTTCAGTACTGTCTCCAGGGGTACATTGCTGGCTATCTTTACCGGCTGGTACAGGCGCAGTTTTTGTTCATCCATTTTTTTTATAATTTCTCCTGGATTAATATCCAGTATATCAGCCAATCGCTGGGCAACTTGTGGTGTATTTTTTAAACCCAGGTAAACCAGTGATACAGTGTACACCGGCTTATTGCCTACAATTTTCGTCTTTCCGTCCCGGGCCAGTATTTCACCCCGGGGGGCTTCAATGGGTATTAAACGCATGTGGTTCTGCCTGGCCATGGTGGTGTATTTTTCCACTTGAAACAACTGTAAATAAGCCAAGCGTCCTATAAGAAGGCCGAATACCATAATCACTAAAAAAGTTATAAAGCGTGCTCTTTTCCTAACAGCTTTTTGTTCCATCTTTAATACCCTTCCTATATTTCACGCATTTTTAAAATTCCACTGGTGCTGGAACGATAAAAGCGACCATATAAAACCAGGGTTAAAAGCCCATTGTATAAGGCAACAGGAATGATAACCTGGAATAGTCCTAGAAAAAAAGGTATTTTTATCCCTGCAGCCAGCAGTAATAAATAATACACTGACTGGCCGGCTGCCGTCCCTGTCATTGAAACAATGGTGGCGATAAAAACATTTTCTTTATACAGCTTGGTTTCACCCAAACCAGCAAAAAAACCCGCTGCCATTTTAGACAGTGCATTAACCCCTATATAATGACCGGTTAGAAAATCTACCAGCAGGCCTCCTAAGAAGCCCACAAAAGCCCCTTCCTTTGAGCCATAAATAAATCCATAAAATATTACCAACAGCAGGACCAGGTCCGGCTTTACCCCAAATATTCTGAAAAAATCAAAGATGGTGGCCTGTAAAACCAGGGCCACCGCAAAAATCATAAATAACAACACAGTACGCAATTATTCATTACCCTCCAGAGGAAGATTTACTTTTGGTTTATAAACGTTAGTTACTATAAATACATCCCTTAAAGTACGAAAATCAACAAAAGGTTTAACTTCTGCTGTTTGAAACAGCCCACCGGGGTCGTTTTCTGACTTAATTACAGTCCCTATTCTAACTCCGCTGGGGTATATGCCGCCCACACCTGAACTTATAACTACCTGTCCAGCTTTAATAGGTGCATCTTTGGGCAGGTGTATCATACGCACCAATCCCGTGCTGTTAGCCATTCCCTCTATTACTCCCGGCATCTGGCTCTCCTGCACCACTGCCCCTACACCGCTCCTGGGGTCAGTTACCAGCAGAACTTCTGCTGTATGCTTAGATACCGCCACTACACGACCAACCAATCCCTCGGGAACTACAACTGCCATATCTTTTTGTACACCGTCTGCTTCTCCCCTGTTTAACGTAATTGTGCCAAACCAGTTGCCCGGGTCGCGGCCGATAACTGCGGCAGTCATCAGTTGATACTTGTCCGCGGTAAATTCACGATAATCAAGCAGTTCTTTTAAGCGGCTGTTTTGAAGCTTGTATTGTTCTAACTGGTTCAGCTTGCTTTTTAATACTCTGATCTCTTCTTTTAATTTTTTGTTTTCATCCATTAGATTGCCAAGTTTTAATATACTGGAAAACGTTTCCCGCACATCCCAGGCAAAGTTAACGGTTAGCTGCTGAGCAGGGGCAAGGCCATCCTTAACTGCAGACTCCATTGGAGTAAGTCCATCACGGTTAAGAGCAGTTAACCTAATTACAACTACCACCAGCATAACCAGCACGGCGAAAAGGAATAATTTTTTATAATTTCTGCGGGTCAATTAAAACACACCTTCACTATGCCAGCTTTTTAGGTTGAATCAGCACCCGGCGCAGAATTGCAATATTTTCCAATACTTTACCGGCACCGTAGGCCACTGCAATTAACGGTTCTTCAGTCAGGTGAACTGGCATGCCGGTTTGTTCACTGATAAGACGGTCCAACCCGCGTAAAAGTGACCCGCCGCCGGCCATCATTATACCTCGGTCCATTATATCTGCAGATAGTTCCGGTGGAGTTTTTTCCAATGTAACCTTAATAGCTTCCAATATGCTGGTTACAGGCTCAGAAAGAGCCTTATAAATTTCTTCAGATGTAACGGTAACTGTTTTAGGCAGGCCGCTTACTAAATCCCGCCCTCTAACTTCATATGTTTCCGTTGACTTTAACGGGTATGCGGTACCAATATTTATTTTTATTTCCTCAGCAGTACGTTCGCCAATCATCAAGTTGTAAGTTCGCTTGACATGCTGGATAATAGCCTCGTCCATCTCATCGCCAGCCACTCTTATAGACCGGCTGGTAACTATTCCGCCGAGGGAAATTACCGCTACCTCAGTGGTGCCACCACCGATGTCCACAATCATGTTTCCGGTAGGTTCATGTACAGGTAGGCCGGCACCAATGGCAGCAGCCATCGGTTCTTCTATTAAATAAGCCTCCCTTGCACCTGCCTGCAGTGCGGCTTCCCGGACAGCTCGTTCTTCTACCGCTGTAACCCCAGAAGGCACACTGACAACAACCCTTGGTTTTACTAAAAATGTGCGTCCCCTTAAGGCCTTGTTAATAAAATATTTTATCATGCTCTGCGTAGTGTCAAAGTCAGCAATAACCCCGTCCTTCATTGGCCTAATGGCCACGATGTTGCCCGGGGTGCGACCAATCATCTGTTTGGCTTCTTCTCCTACGGCAAGCACTTGATTGGTTTCTTTTTGAATTGCTACTACAGATGGCTCTCTTAATACAAT
This sequence comes from Desulfotomaculum sp., assembly GCA_017656165.1. Lineage (GTDB taxonomy): Bacteria > Bacillota > Desulfotomaculia > Desulfotomaculales > Desulfohalotomaculaceae > Desulforadius. The sequence continues at coordinate 25,126 of JACDOL010000013.1, read as the reverse complement.
ACCTTTCCCCTTAACATATACCAATGAATTAGCTGTTCCCAAATCTATGCCCATGTCCTTAGAAAACAGACCTAGTCTCATTATCTGGCCCCTTCCCGTTGTTAATTTGCATTAAATTAGACCTTCTGCCTTCAAACTAGTATATTTATTATCTCCAATTACTAAATGATCTAAGACCGATATACCTAAAATTTTACCGCTTTCAATAATTCGTTTTGTTATATTAATGTCTTCACGGCTGGGTGTCGGATCGCCGCTGGGATGGTTATGAAGTAAAATCAGTGCTGCAGCACTCCTTTTTACAGCCACCTTAAATAACTCCCGTGGGTGAACCAATGAAGAATTAAGAGTACCAACACTAATTGTCTCCACTGCCAGCACCTGATTCTTTGTGTTTAACAAAAGGATGCAGAAATGCTCCCGGTCAAGATAACGCATATTCTCCATTACCAGCGCAGCAGCGTCATCAGGTGACTGGATGGTAGCTCTTTTGGCAGCAGGAGATAAAGCCAGTCTTTTACTTAACTCCAGAGCGGCTTTAATTTGCACAGCTTTTACCGGCCCTACACCCTTAACAGAAGACAGTTCTTCCACTGTAGCGCTCAAAAGTCCAGGTAAGTCTTTAAACTCCGCCAGCAAATGCTCGGCCAAGTTTACCGCCGACATATTTTTTGTGCCGGTACGCAGCAGTATGGCTAATAATTCTACATTAGATAAAGAAGCTGCACCATTCCTTAACATTCTTTCCCGCGGTCTTAATTCATCGGGCAGCTCTTTCAAAGTTAAGTATCGCAACCACCGTTACCTCCACATAAAATATTATGCCTTACCGGTGGTGTCAGCTTTCATACTTTATACTGTTATATTTTTCAGAATGTCGTAATTGAACTTTTTCAGCAGGTATGCCAACCTCTCCAGCGGCATACCCACCACATTAAAATAGCAGCCTTCAATTTCTTCAATAAATATTGATGCAATACCCTGTATAGCATAAGCCCCGGCCTTATCCATGGGTTCTCCGGTACTGACATAGCTCTCTATTTCATCTTCAGTCATATTTTTCATTTTAACCCGGGTACGCTGGTGAGTAACTTCAGTTTTACCACTGGCAGCATCAATAACTGCCACTCCACTGTACACGTAATGACTGGAACCCTGTAAAGTTCTTAACATTTCTTTTGCCTGGCCCTCGTTTTGAGGTTTTCCTAAAATCTTATTATTATAGGTAACAACAGTATCTGAGCCAATTACCAGCCCATCATCCAATTCCTCGGCAACAGCCCTGGCTTTACGCTCGGATAATATCTCTACCACCGCACCGGGTTCCATACCAGAAGGAAAATCTTCCGAAACAGGCTTAACTCTTACCTCAAAATTAAGGCCGAGGCTTTGCAGCAGCTCCCGGCGCCTTGGTGATGAAGATGCCAATACCAGCAAGGTTTAATTCCTCCTACAGCTTACGGAAAGCTATGTATCCTAAAAACATCCCAAGGGCAGTAAAAGGTCCTACTGCTAAATGAAAACCAAAGCTAATACTGAAAAAGTGCAGACTTAAACCGGTAGGTTTCAACCCAATGGTAAAAAAATTTTTTACTGCGGGGAAAAAAGGCGATAGGGCAGCACCGACAGCACTTCCTGCCACTCCTCCAGCCATTAACAGTAAAAGCAAGAGCCAAGCACTGCGTGTCCCACCTAAAGCTCTAGCCATATAAACCTCCATCTACATTACTTTACATTCAGTTTATCATCACTGCCAATTGCAGACAAGTTGTATCTTATTAACAATTATATCTAAATATACTTTTGACGGCATTTAAAACGGGGTGAATAATAACTTCACCCCCGTTATTAAGACATCTGCTCTTTCATTGTCAGGTTAAATGTCAATATTTCTAATTTCACCGACAAATCTACGTTTCGTACTTCAACATGATCAGGAACATTTAAGGTAATGGGTGCAAAGTTCAAAATTCCTTCAATGCCGTTATCCACAAACATATTAGCCACTTCCTGAGCCGCCTTAGCCGGTACTGCAATCATACCCAGGCGGACATTATTTTCCCTAATAACTTCTTCCATTTTTTCCAGCGGCATAACTTCCAAATCAGCAATGGTCTTTCCTATTTTAGTTAAATCATTATCAAACACAGCAATGATATTAAAGCCCCGGTCCCTGAATTCTTTATAAGTAACCAACGCCGATCCCATGTTACCGGCACCTACAAGCACCACGTCCCAGGGTTCGGTTAATCCCAGTATCTTTACTGTATAGCGAATAAGATCCTTAACGTTATATCCTACACCCCTGGTTCCGAACTCACCAAAATAAGCTAAGTCTTTACGTACTTGGGCAGGACTAACACCTACACCTTCAGCTATTTCACCCGAGGATACTGTGGTAACTCCTTTTTTATCCAGCTGTTTTAAAAATCTCGAATAAACGGACAGTCTGGTAACTGTGGCTTCGGGTATTTTTAGCGTTTTCACCTCGGTCGCCCTCTCTTTCTATAGACAAAAATTTCACTTTTACTTTTTACTATACTTATTATAATCGTAAATTGTTCAGGTGAAAAGTAGTGTTGTGAAAAACATTACTACTAATTAAGAAAGCAGACCGTCTAAATACTTGGTTAACGGGGCGAACACCGCTTCTAAGGCACTGATTGGATTGGGTACCGGCAGATCCAGTGCAACTCCAAACCCAAATATCATACCCACAAGCATTAAAAAGCTGAAAACAGCCAGCTCCCGCCACAGTTTTTTCTTAATCAAACCCGGTACTTCTATAGAAATAATGGCTGTATACACAATTATTAATAGTACTGCGTTCATATGAACCTCCTATTCTCCATCTACTTTAACAGGCTTGGAAACCAGGCCGATGCGTGGGACTTTTGCCTCAATGTCTACAGTCACTTCCACTTCGGAGTATATTTTCGGCCACCTGTCAGCAATTTTGTGCCAGTATTCCGGGTACCGGCGATAAAGAGCAGAACCTAAACCAAATACATCCGCCCGGTAATCTTGCTGGGTTTTTTCCAATGCCTGCATAATGTCTTTCTTAATAGCTTGTTCTAATTTCTTCTGTATTATGTTAAAATTTTCCGGCTTGGTCAGGTCTATAAAATCACTAACTTCCGAGACAGTCCCCTGAACTGAAGCCTTAATGTTAAATACCGGTTCTCCGTCTTCAGTTATAACTGGTTTTATTTGAGCTTTTCCCTTTAAGGCTTCTACGGCCACATTACCTCCTTTTGAGCCAACTTCTATGCTGTAAGATGCAGTATTAAAACCCTCCCGCACCAGTACCAGCCCCCGAGATTCCCGTTCGTTCAACCATCCTACCAGCTTATCTCCCCTGAACACCGCCGTTTGGGTTACATTTATATCTCTTGTTTCTTCGTTTTCTTCTTCCCCCCTGGCAGTTCCCAGGGCTTCCAGGGTAGCCGCATTTGGTGATAATTTTACCCCTGCGGTGTAAGCTTCTATGCCTTTTTCTGCCATCAGCTCCATAAAATCTCCCAGCTGCGTTATTGCAAAAGAGACAGTTCTTTCTCTCTCTTTAATAATGCCGTTAATGCGCTGGGCAGGAACCCGTTCCAGGGAATTGGGGGCGTTCAGCAGTTCATACTGGTTGACATCCTTTTTGCTTATTAACAGCCAGTTGTTTCGCCGGATTTGAGGATTTCGGTCAAAAAAATCTATCACTTTTAAAATTCCCTGTCTGGCAATTTCTTCAGAAATAATGATTACCTGGTTGTGAGAGAAGTACAGTTCCCGCGGGATATTCCCCCCCATACCTCTTACCGCATCAAAAATTGTTTCCCCATGATTGGATAGGTTCCGGTAGGCCTTGTTGTCTCCGCCGAAGTTTCCCATCCCCCCGGCACCGCCGCCACCGGCTATTCCCTTGGGATTTATAACCTGGACAGTAGCTCGAACCAAATCGTCCTCACCCTTGTCCACCGCCATAGCCATTACAATGGCCAGCTGCTCTACCTCTACTTTGTCCCAGCATGAGGACTGCAGCAGCAAAAGCAGCACCATTAATCCCGCATATATATATTTATTTTTTCTTGTGAGTGCGGTGCTGCCGGCGCTTCCTTTTCTTCCGCCGGCCTGCTTCTTCACATTCAGCAAAGCTTTCACATTCATCACCGCTATCCCCCCCGTGCTGCTCTGGCTGCATGATGCCAATTTGATACTGGTTTTGACTTTCTTTCCGCCAGCCTGTTTTAAACGGGTAGTTATCGTAAAGATCCCTGTCTTTACTATCCAGTTTATCCTGCCAGGGTCCTGGTTTTTGATCTGGAGCCATGCGGTAAGGATTATCCTTGTTAATCTCCACCGGCCGGGTGTTCATTCCCCACCATGGGGCCCTGATAATCGTATCTCTCATACCCTCCTTATGAAAAGGTGCAAAAGGTGCCAGGTAAGGTACACCAAAGCTGCGCAGCCCGGCCATATGAACCAGCAGTACCAAAAGACCAGCCATTACTCCAAAGAGCCCCAAACTACCGGCTAAAAGCATCATAGGAAAGCGCAGCACCCGCATGGTAATAGCCATGTTAAAAGCCGGGTTGACAAAAGAGGCAATACCGGTCACAGCCACAATAATTACCATCAGTGATGAGACAATGCCGGCTGCCACCGCCGCTTCCCCCACGACCAGAGCTCCGACAATACTTACCGCCTGGCCCACCGGGCGCGGCAGTCTTAAGCCGGCCTCCCGCAGTGCTTCAAAAGTGAATTCCATTAAAAAAGCCTCCACCAGGGCCGGGAAGGGCACACCTTCCCGGCTGGCAGCCACACTGATTAAAAGCTGTGTAGGTATCATTTCCTGGTGAAAAGTAACAATGGCTATATAAAAAGACGGCAGCAGCAGAGAAGCCGAAAGGGCTAAATAGCGTATAATTCTCACAAAGTTGGCCAGGAAATAACGTTCATAATAATCTTCCGGTGTCTGCAGAAATGACAAAAATTCTCCAGGTACTATCAGCACAAAAGGCGTATTGTCAGTAAAAATTGCAACCCTGCCGACCATTAAGGACTCGGCCACCCGGTCAGGGCGCTCTGTATGATGTATTTGAGGAAAAGGTGAATAGGGATGGTCCTCTATTAATTCTTCTATATAACCGCTTTCTAATATCCCATCTATGGTTATACGGCTGAGTCTATTTTTTACTTCATTTACCGTCTTAGGGTCAGCAAGCCCGCGGATATATCCAATGGCCACGCTGGTATTGCTTACCCGGCCAATAGTCATATTTTCTAAAATGAAATTGGGAGACCGCAGTCTTCGCCGCACCATGGCTGTATTGTGGCGGAGGCTCTCGGTAAACCCTTCCCGTGGACCCCGCACCAACCCCTCTGTCAGCGGTTCACTAGAACTTCGAACAGCAAACCCCTTTACACTAACCAGGAGGCCCCTGTTGTGCCCGTCTACCAGGACCAGGGCATCACCGTAAAGAATACCGCTAAAAATCTGCTTGTAGTCATCAATTACCCGGACATCTGAGGCGGTGAGCAGGCTTTCCTCAACCCTCTCAAAGGAGACTCCCCCGTCCGGCCCGCTGCCGGAAGTTTCAGTGTTGGTCATCAGGGGATTTAGGACGCTCCTATTAAGTTCACTGACATTTACTAAACCGTCCATGTAGGCTACTGCCGCATGCACCCTGCTGCCAGGCCCAATATTGAACTTCCGCAGTACAAAATCGCTGTTACCGGCCATTATGGTACGCAGGGCATTCATGTTTACATCCAGCCGGTAGTCTATTTTCATATCTTTCAGCTTATCGGCATCAAAAACCTGCGGCACAGGATCAGCAGGTATCTCTGACAGTTTTTTAGTTTTAATAGGCCGTTTCATTTTAGGAATAAATCCCAGAAGTTTATGCAGAGCACTTTTGTTTTTCATAAAAGAAAAACCCCTCCAATAATATCCCATGATTATTATTGGTAGGGGCGGTTAAGTTTATGTAAAAAACTAAAGGTTGGTCTTTAAACTAAAAATTTATTTTTATTTTTTAGTATATACTCCCTGGCTTCAGCCAGCATGTATAGGGAGCCTGTAATGCACAGGACATCATTTGTACCGGTTAAATCCAGTCCCCTTTTTACTGCCTGACTTACTTGGCGGCATATTTCTACATAAGGACAGTGGTATTCAGCCCATTCTGCTGCCTGCTGCCAATCGCCAGCCCGTGGGTTATTGGGCCTTGTTACCACCACGGATTCAGCCAGCGGGGCCAGGGTATCTATAACTTTGCGCCTCTCTTTATCAGCCAGCATCCCCAGCACTAACACTATCCTGCGGTCCGGGAAACACTGCTTAATGGTGTCAGCCAGCGCCCGGGCACCAGCCGCATTGTGCGCACCATCTAGAACTACCGTTGGATTTTCTCTAATAATCTCAAATCGCCCAGGCCAGTTTACCAGTGCCAGCCCCCTGCGCACCTCATCCGGACTTATTGATATTCCATAATCGGCCAGAGTTTCCAGTGCTGCTACAGCTGTAGCAGCATTTACCTGCTGGTGGGCACCCAGCAGAGGTAAAAACAGGTCTGGGTAGTTTTTAAGCCTCCCCCTAATGGATAATTTCTGACCTGAACTGCCAACATTCTCCTGGTGCTGCCAGGTAACATCTCGCCCCACCAGGGTTAAGGGGGCAGACCTGCGTTCACAGGCCTCTTTAATTACAGCAAGGGCTTCCGGCTGTCCGGCGGCAGTAACCACCGGCACACCCTCCTTAATTATACCGGCCTTAACCCTGGCCACTTCTTCCACTGTATTCCCCAGGTAATCCATGTGATCCAGGCTGACATTAGTAATCACCGACACCAGCGGCCGCACCACATTTGTAGAATCAATCTCCCCACCAAGACCAACTTCCAGCACAGCAAAGTCCACCTGCTGCTGGTAAAAGCAGCAGCAGGCTATAGCTGTGCTTACTTCAAACTCTGTGGGATGTTCTAAGCCCTGGGCAGTCATCTCGTCCAGGTGAGGTTTCAGCTGGTTTACCAGTTCAGCCACCTGCCCGGTACTGATCTCTTTTCCATTTATTCGGAAGCGTTCAGTATAACGGTGCAGGTGCGGTGAAGTAAAGGTACCCACCTTGTAACCGGCAGCATTAAGTATTGACGAAATCATACTTGTGGTGGAGCCCTTGCCGTTGGTACCTCCCACATGAATAACTTTGAGTTTTAAGTGAGGGTTGTCCAACCGCCGCAGCAGTTCCTCTATCCGTTCCAACCCCAGGTTTACGCCAAATTTGGTAAGATTTTTAAGGTAGCTTATTGCCCGGCTGTAATTCATTTCCGCTTATTAATGGTTATCTTTAATTAACCAGTCTTCAATGGTAAGACGCATGTTTTCCACGGCTTCCTGGGGCGTACTGCCAACAGTAGCACACCCGGGCAGGTCGGGTGTTAAGGCATGATAGCGGTTCTCTTCTTCAGATTTCTCAATTATCACGTTAACTGTCATGGTAAGGGTGACCTTTTGTTTTCCGTTTTCTTTTTCTTCCAGCTCAGTTTTCCACTTCAACGGCACGTATTACCCCTCCTTAATAATTATTTTTTGGGTAACGGCATCAGCTAAATAAACAGGAGGGCGCACAGAAAGTGCGCCACACTCTATTCCTACTGCAGCATCTTTAGTCTATCAGACAGGGCAGCCTTCTTAGTTAACAGCTCTTCTTCTTTTGCTTTTTCTTTGTCCACCACTTCTGCCGGTGCTTTAGCTAAAAAGTTTTGATTCCCTAACTTTCCTTGTACACGCTTCAGTTCTTTTTCAATGCTCTGCAGCTCTTTCCGCAGGCGGGCTATTTCTTTATCAATGTCAATTAATCCCTTCAGTGGTACAATTACTTCCACACCACGGGCAACACCCAGGGCTGCCTGGTCGGGTTTTTCTACCAAACTTTCTTTTATATTCACGCTGGCATTAGCTAAATCCTCCACATAGCTGGAATTTTGCTCCAGCACAGCCCTACTGCCTTCATTGGCTGTTACCAGTATAACCTCGGCAACTTTGCTGGGGGGAACCCTCATTTCACCCCTGATTCTTCTTACTTCAGTAATTGTTTCCATGACTAAATTCATGGCATTTTCAGCATCTAGGTCTCTTAACTCCGGATTATACTCCGGCCACGGCTGCAGCATAATGGTTTCTCCCTTATGGGGCAGGTACTGCCAAATTTCTTCTGTTATAAAGGGCATAAATGGATGCAGGAGCTCCATTGTTCCCCGCAGCACAGTGACCAGTACATGCTGGGCAGCAGCCCGGTCCGCTGGTGTAGTTTTGTGATACAGTCTAGGTTTAATTAACTCAATGTACCAATCGCACAGTTCGTTCCAGGTAAACTCATACAGCACCCTGGCCGCTTCTCCCAGTTCATAATTTTCCATGAAATTGTTTACTTCATTAACAGCATTGTGATAACGGCTCAAAATCCACCTGTCAGCCAGGGTTAACTCACCGCGGGAAGCATTTTCGTCATAATCATCCAGGTTCATTAAGGCAAAACGAGAAGCATTCCACAGTTTATTGGCAAAGTTGCGCGCTTTCTCCAACCGTTCAAAATGGAAGCGCAGGTCATTACCTGGTGTATTGCCGGTAACAAGCATAAATCTCAAGCTGTCCGCTCCGTATTTTTCAATTACCTCCAGTGGGTCCACACCGTTGCCCAGGGATTTGCTCATTTTTCTTCCCTGGGAATCCAGTACCAGCCCGTGAATGAATACTTCTTTAAAAGGTATCTCTTTCATATGGTGCAGCCCGGAGAATATCATCCTGGCCACCCAGAAAAATATAATGTCCCTGCCAGTCACCAAAACGCTGGTGGGATAAAAATGTTCCAGGTCCTCAGTCTTTTCCGGCCAACCCAAGGTTGAAAAGGGCCACAAGGCAGAAGAGAACCAGGTATCCAGTACATCAGGGTCTTGTTCCATTTTCCCCCCGCACCTGCTGCATTCAGCCGGCGGTTCCTTAGCTGCTACCATCTCATCACAATCCTGGCAGTAGTACACCGGTATCCTGTGTCCCCACCAGAGCTGCCTTGAAATACACCAATCGCGGATATTTTCCATCCAGTTGAGGTAAATTTTAGTGAAGCGTTCCGGGATAAAGCGAATTTTACCTTCTTTTACTGCTTGGACAGCAGGTTCAGCCAGGGGCTTCATCTTAACAAACCACTGTTTAGAAATCATTGGTTCAACCACTGTATCACAGCGGTAGCAGTGGCCCACAGAGTGAGGGTTGTCCTCAACTTTTACTAAAAGCCCCTGGTCTTCCAGGTCTTTGACAATCTGCTGGCGGCATTCGTACCTGTCCATTCCGGCATATTTACCGGCCAGGTCACTCATGCGCCCATCTTTATCAATCACCTGTACTTCAGGCAGGTTATGGCGTTTACCAATTTCAAAGTCATTGGGGTCGTGGGCTGGAGTTATTTTAACACACCCTGATCCAAAACTGGGATCAACATAAGCATCAGCTATAACAGGCATTTCACGACCTACCAGCGGCAGAACCAAGGTTCGCCCAACCATGTGCAGGTAACGATTATCTTCCGGGTTAACAGCTACAGCCACGTCCCCCAGCATGGTTTCCGGCCTGGTGGTAGCTATTACCATATACTCATCCGGGTTATCTTTAAAGGGATACTTAATGTGATACAATTTGCCCGGTTTTTCCTTGTGTTCAACCTCTATATCTGAAATGGTGGTTTTACAGTGCGGGCACCAGTTTACAATATAATTATCCCGGTATATCAAGCCCTCGTTGTATAAGTTGATAAATACTTCCTGCACCGCCTTAGAGCATCCCTCATCCATGGTAAAGCGCTCCCGGTCCCAGTCACAGGAAGCACCCAGCTTGCGCAGCTGCGTAGTGATGCGATTCCCATACTTATGTTTCCAGTCCCATACCCTTTCCAAGAAATTTTCTCTTCCCAGGTCATATTTGCTGATCCCTTCCCTGCGCAGCTGCTCTTCCACTTTAGCCTGGGTAGCAATTCCGGCATGGTCCGTTCCCGGCAGCCACAGTGCATTGTACCCCTGCATCCTCCGCCAGCGGGTTAAAATATCCTGCAGAGTGTTGTCCAGGGCATGTCCCATGTGCAGTTGTCCGGTAACATTGGGCGGAGGCATTACAATGCAAAAGGGCTGGCGCTTTTTGTCCACCTCAGCATGAAAATATTTGCTGTTTTCCCAGTACTGATACCACTTATCTTCAACTTTCTTAGGGTCATAAGTTTTGGGCAGCTCTGTATTGGACATCTGTCATCCCCCTTGAAAAATTTTATCTTAAACCTTCGGCCTTATCACCGCCAAGGTATTTACGCTCCGTTCTTTGAATTTGCCGCCTGTCTTTTTCTCCGGTAAATACTTTGCTGCGTCTACTATACTTTTTTATAGTTAAATAAAAAACTCCTTTCCCGTCACAAGGACGAAAAGGAGTCTTTCCGCGGTACCACCTTGATTTCCGGCATAGCAAAATAATGCCGGCCCTCATTGCAGCTGTATCGGGCTTACCCGGTTGAGCCTACTGGTTACCACGTTCAGCCCAACAGCTCCGGGGCGACAGGTCAGCGGTCCGGGCGGGAAATTTTTCAGCCTGGAATCTCCCTCTCTGGAGCCCGGAGGGTCGCGGCCTCTCCCCTTCAACGCCGTATCACTATATTGTCCTACTATATATTAATAATTTTAAAATTAACTGTCAACTTTTATCGGCAGTTTTATTATCTCATCCTGCGTACACCGCGTCTTTTTATCCTTCCCCCGGGCAGGTTAACCCCAACTATTCCCCCCGCAGCTCCAGCAAGCAGAAGCATGAGGACATTTATTAAAAGCTCGGTCTCTAATCCATATATACCCCAGTGTGTTGTAAGTAATAAATAACACAGGGCATAAATACCTCCCACCAGCAGACCGTGCACCAATCCTTGACGTGCTGACATGCCCCCGCATACCATGGCCCCTATACCAACACCAGCATAGGTAACAAGTTTAAGAACTCCAGCCATATGAAATCCCTGTGCCATGCTGATCATAACGTATACCCCAATGGCAGTAATAACCGCCAGTGTTATACTTACAGCCCACATTACGCCCAGCACCAGCGCCCCCTGGTTAATAACTTTTTCACCCCGCCTTTCACCAGCCGGCCATTTTATAAAGGTAATTCTTTTCACCATCAACCCCCCTAGTTGGAATCATTTACCTTAAATTACTATGCCCTCTCAATTAACTAAATGCGTAAAGCTAATAAATTTTTAATCATTAAAAATGGAGAGATTAATAAAATTATATGGAAATATTTCCACTCAAGGGGGTAGTGATGAGGAAAAAACTTTTTGTACTGTTATTAATAATAATTGTAATATCAGCCTTAGTGTATACCAGGCATATACTAAGCCGGGATACAGAAGAAAAAGAGATACCCGTAATTCACCTGGTGGAAGAAAGGCGAACACCACTGTTTATACCGCATTACCTGGCAGTGAACCTGGGTTTTTTTAGCGAACAAAATATTGACGTCAAAACTTTAACTGTAGCTAAAGGAAAAACCACGCTGCAAATGCTACAGGAAAAAGAGGCTGATGTAATTTTAGCAGGACCGGGGCAGGCTGTTTTAACCGGCCCACCCAGGTCAGGCAGCAGTCCAGTGGCCTTTGCTGAAGTAACCCGGCGGAACGGAGCTTTTTTAATGGTTAGAAAACTAGAAGATGAATTTAATTGGAAGGACACCGAACGGAGGACTATTATATCAGGGCCTCCCACCGAAGATACAAGCATAATACTTGAATACATTTTACGCAGAAATAAAGTTTTACCTAACTGGGATGTCAATGTTATAGAAAATTTACCTCCCTACCTTCGCCCGGGAACTTTCAAGTCCGGCACCGGCAGCTTTTTGGTTGTGGAAGAACCCGATGCCAGCAGGCTGGAAGGCCAGGGTGTAGGTACTGCAGCTGTTTCACTGGGAAAAGAAGCAGGCAGGATGCCAGCTGCTGTTTACATTTCCAGGCCCGACTACCTGGACAGTCACAGCCAGGAAGTACAGAAACTGGTAAACGGCTTATACAAAGCCCAACAGTGGATGCATTATCACAGTCCCGCAGAAATTGCCGGTGCAGTTAAAAACTCGTTTCCACAGTATGACCGCAGTGAGTTAATATCGGCAGTAAAACGCTACAAACAGGCAGACTTGTGGAGTCCCAACCCGGTGATAGATAAAAACAGCTATCAAAACCTCTACCGGGCAGTAGAAACCTCTGGGGAACTGGTCAACAAAGTACCCTTCAGCAAAGCCGTAACCAATCGCTTTGCTAAAATTGCCCTTAAGAAAGTACATTATGTACCTAAAGATAAACAAAAACCCAAACCAGGACTGAACTGGCGCTACATCAGGAGCCTGTTTAATATTAACGATTGATACGACCTCTTAATTGAGGCTTATTTTTTTATTCTTTATTACCTTCTGCTTTTTTTCCCTTTACCCCTCTCGCTGCAGCCACTATCAACAGCAGCAGGGGAATAATAAATTCAAAAGTTATGGCCTGCGCCGGCCAGACAGCGGCCAGGTAATTTATCATACCGGTCAAATCATATAAAAAAGAAATTGATATAACTGCTGTAATAATCCCCACCGGCCAAATCAGCACCTGGTAGCTCTGCAGGTTAAAAAGCTGGGCATAGCCAAGGCAGCAGATATAGTAAGCAACAGCAGTTTTTATATATATCCCGCCAATCCAAATGGTCATAATAATGGCGTCCAGGTGCTGCAGGAAATCTCCAATTATAATCCGCCTAACCATATTCAATGCCGGGAAAGTAAGGGCTGCCGTTTCCACGGGGCCAAACATACCAATAGCCAGAACTCCAATTAAAAAAAATATCCCCAAAAGGCCTATGCTCCAGGAAAGAGCTCCCACCACTTTCTGGGGTTGATCGCAGTATGGTATCAGCATTAAAATTATGACACCTTCACCTAAAAAAGCCAGCAGCCTGGTGGCGCCGTTTAACACTGGGCCTATACCTTCATCCAGTACCGGCAGGTAGTTACTGAAATTCACTTCGGGCAGCACAATAAGCCCCACCAGTAATAATACCCCTATGCCAATGGGCATCAGCAGTTCTGTAACCCTAGCTATGGTTTCAATACCGTGGTATACAGCATAAGCTGCGGTAGCCACCAAAAGCATGTTAAAAACCGCCAACGGCGTTTGCTGCATAAAGGCTGTTTTTAATATTATGCCAAACTCCCCCACCACGGCGTACAGCAGTGATAAAAAAAATCCTGTTAAAATAATTAAAGCCAGTATTCCATTTCCCCAGTACCTTTTGACAGATGCCCACCAGGGTCAGCTGGGGAAAGCGCAGCCCTAATGACAGTGCTACAGCAGCTACAACCATTGCCTCTGCATTGGCAACAACCACCGAAATCCACGAATCCCTGCCAGCCTGCTGTGCTACAATGGCCGGAAGAAATATATCGGCAGTGGATATTATAAATGTAATAATTATAAACATTAACTGCCGGGCAGATATTTTCCCCGCTTCAAGGCGAAAAGCATCTACAGCCATACATTCACCCCATAAAAATTAAACCTCAATCTATACGTTATTATTTACCACGACATAAGAAAAAAATGCCTTGAATGCAAATTCAAGGCATTTTTATTTACTGCAGCAAATTATAAATTTCCTCTAACAGTTCTTTTCTTCCCGCCCGGGTTTTAGCCGATGTGGCAACCAGGGGATGCTCTGGCAGTACCCCCAGCTCTTTTTTGATCCTTGCCAGCTGCCTATTAGCCTGGTTCTTTGACAGTTTATCTATTTTTGTAACTACTATTACGGTGGCAATTTTATAATGGCAGAGCCACTGGTACATTTGATGATCCAGCCTGGTCGGGTCATGGCGGGAATCAACCAGCATCACCACCCCACGCAGGTTTTCCCGCTGGCTTAAGTACTCTTCAATCATTTTCCCCCATTTAATTCTCACCTTTTCCGGTACTTTAGCAAACCCGTAACCAGGAAGGTCCACCAAGTAAAATTTATCATTTACCAGGAAAAAATTTATCAGCTGTGTTCTCCCCGGGCTTTTACTGGTGCGTGCCAGGGATTTGCGGTTTACCAGCATGTTTATTAGCGAAGATTTACCAACATTGGACCGCCCAGCAAAAGCAACATCGGGCAGTTCACCGCCGGGGTAGCCATTCCTGCCGCTGGCACTGGTGACAAAGCTGGCAGATACTATTTTCATGAAGGTATCACCGGGCCTCCCTGCTGCATTTCTTCCACCTGCTGCCGGTGCTCATAAGGCAGCTCTGAAGACTCTTTGGAAGGATTATGCACTTCTTTCTCCCCGGGTTTTAAAGCAATGGAAAGAACCTCATCCATATGTTCAACAAATTTGAATTCCATTTTTCCCTTTACATTGTTGGGCACTTCTTCCATGTCTTTTTTGTTTTCTATTGGGAGGATAACAGTTTTACACCCTGAGCGGTGCGCAGCTAAAATTTTTTCTTTTATCCCTCCCACTGGAAGCACACGGCCCCTTAGTGTTATCTCACCGGTCATGGCTACTTCCCGGCTTACTTTGCGCCCTGTTAAGGCCGATGCCAGGGCAGTGGCCATTGTTATACCGGCTGAAGGACCATCTTTAGGGATTGCTCCTTCCGGGACGTGGATGTGTATATCATATTTCTCGAACATTTCGGTGTTTATGTTTAACTCTTCAGCCCGGCTGCGGACGTAGCTGAGGGCTGCCTGGGCTGACTCCTTCATTACATCTCCCAGTTTACCGGTGAGTATGAGCTTACCCCTGCCCTTGTATGTGGTAACTTCAATACTTAGCGTATCTCCTCCTACTTCCGTCCAGGCCAATCCGGTGGCCAGCCCAACGCTGTCTTCTTTTTCGGCCATGTTGTAGCGGTATTTTGGTATCCCCAGGTATTTTTTTAGATTTTGAGCAGTAATTTTTACCTTTTTATTTTTGTCCTGGACAACCTGCTTGGCAGCCTTACGGCACAGGGAAGCAATATTGCGTTCCAGGTTACGCACCCCTGATTCCCGGGTATATTCCCTGATTATCTTCCGAATGGTATTTTCCGATATACTGGTTGAACCTTTAGGTAAACCATGTTCTTTAATTTGTTTTGGCAGCAGGTGCCTTACGGCAATCTGCATTTTTTCCTCCTCGGTATACCCGGAAATATCAATTACTTCCATCCGGTCCAACAGCGGCCGGGGTATATTGTACTTGTTATTGGCAGTAGTAATAAACATTACATTGGACAGGTCAAAGGGCAGTTCAATGTAATGGTCAGAAAAACTGTTATTCTGCTCCGGGTCCAGCACTTCAAGCAGTGCCGCCGACGGGTCACCGCGGAAATCCATGCTCATCTTATCAATTTCATCCAGTAAAAATACCGGGTTTTTAGAACCAGCCTGCCTAATTCCTTGTATGATGCGCCCGGGCATAGCACCAACATAAGTACGCCGGTGCCCGCGAATTTCAGCTTCATCACGCACTCCACCAAGGGAAATGCGTACAAACTTGCGCTCCATAGCCCTGGCAATAGACCGGCCTAGTGAAGTCTTTCCTACACCGGGAGGACCCACAAGGCATAGTATAGGTCCCTTAATTTTTTTTGCCAGCTTGCGGATGGCTAAAAACTCAATAATACGTTCTTTCGGTTTTCTTAGGCCATAATGATCTTCATCCAGTATTCTCTCGGCTGTTTTAATATCCAGGCGGTCGCGGGTAGATTTGCTCCAGGGAAGCGACAGCACCCATTCAATATAATTCCTAACCACCGCTGCCTCCGCGGCCATTGGCGGCATTTTTTCCAGCCGTTCCACTTCTTTTATAACTTTCTGTTCAACTTCTTTTGGCAGCTTACTCTTGCTAATGCGTTCCCGCAGTTCCTCACCTTCTGCAGCACGATCGTCTTTATCCCCCAGCTCTTTTTGTATAGCTTTCATCTGTTCCCGCAGGTAGTATTCTTTTTGATTTTTCTCCATTTGCTTGCGCACGCGGACATTAATTTTGCGCTCCAGTTCAACTATTTCCAATTCCTTAGCTAAAATTGCACATAATTTTTCCAGGCGGGGAACAATTTCAACAGCTTCAAGGATTTTCTGCTTTTCATCAATGCGCAGTGAAAGGTGAGAAGCAACTATATCTGCCAAACGTCCTGGTTCCTCCAGGTTAACCACTGAAACCACTGTTTCGGGCGGAATACGTTTTGACAGCTTTACATACTGTTCGAACTGGTAAACCAGGTTGCGCATTAAGGCTTCAATTTCGCTGTCTTTTTCAAAGCCCTCCTTGTACTGCTTAATTTGAACTTTAAAGAAAGGTTCATGATCTAGATATTCAATTATCTCTGCCCTGGCCATCCCTTCTACCAGCACTCTAATTGTACCGCCGGGCAGCTTTAAAAGCTGCTTTACTTCAGCAACAGTACCGGTGGTGTAAATATCATCTTCGCCCGGCTCATCCGTCTGGGCATCCTTTTGGGTGGCCAGGAAAATATGCCGGTCATTTACCATAGCTTCTTCAATTGCCTGAACAGACTTTTCCCTACCCACGTCAAGATGAATAACCATATAAGGAAATACCAGAATACCTCTTAGCGGCAGTAGAGGAAGTACTCTTTCATTATGTTCCAAAATATGCTGCACCTCCTAAGCACTATAAATGTGGCTGGTGCTACATCATAAAATGCTTTAAGTGATAGGAATATTCTATCACAACAGACAGGCTCCTTCCATGACAATAAATGTTAAAAGACCGAGAAACCCAGCAAAAGCCGGGTTTCTTTAATTTTATTAAGATAATGTTTAATATTTATTACACACAGATACCCAGGGCTTATTATTATGTTTTGGGAGCTATCTGTCCATTTACAAGATTTGAAACCGACAAAACTTCCACCGGGTTGTTAATCTTTTTCTTATCTTCTGCCACAGGATAAAGCAGTGATCCTTTTATTACCTCTTCTAGTTTATCCACTGGTATAACATCAATTCCTTCCAGTTGAGAAAACAGTTTTTGGCTATTTTCCCGGGGGATGTATACTGCTGCTGCCCCAGCCTGGCGGGCAGCATTAACCTTTGCTACTACCCCGCCCACAGGTTTAACCATTCCCCGGATGGATACTTCTCCGGTCATGGCTACCCTGTTATCAACAGGAATACCTGTAATGGCTGAATATACGGCCGTTGCTATGGTTACACCGGCAGAGGGGCCATCCACCGGGGCACCGCTGGGAAAATTAATGTGAATGTCATAATTCCTGCAGTCAACATCCATGGTCCTCCGCAGTACTGTGAGGACGTTTTCTACTGACCCCCTGGCCATGCTTTTGCGCCTCATAGTTCTGCCACCGCCGCCGCCCACTTCTTCTTCTTCAACCACACCGGTAACGATCAGTTTGCCCTGCCCCTTAGCTGCAGGAATGGCAGTGGCCTCAATTTCCAGCAGTGCACCCATGTTTGGACCATACACTGCCAGGCCGTTAACTACACCAACCTGCGGCGCTTCCGATATTTTTTTATCCATGCGGGGTGAATAGCGCCCGCTGTGAATTACCCATTCCACATCGCTAACTGAAATTTCGCTGCGGTTCTCTGTAATAGCCAAACCTGCTGCAATTTGAATTAAATTCACTGCTTCCCTGCCGTTAACAGCATAACGTTTAATAACATCCGCTACCCCTTCCTGCAGCGGCATTTTTATTTTTTCAGAAGCATTCCCGGCTATAATACCAATTTCCTCGCTTAACAGCGGTCGGAAAAATATTTCTAAACAGCGGGAACGGATTGCAGGAGGAATTTCATCTGGGGTACGAGTAGTTGCAGCCACCAGGCGAAAATCAGCGGGAAGTCCATTCTGAAATATGTCATGTATATGGTGGGGGATATTGGTATCCTCAGGGCTGTAATATGCACTTTCCAGAAATACCTTCCTATCTTCCAGGACTTTTAATAGCTTATTCATTTGTATGGGATGAAGTTCTCCTATTTCATCAATAAATAAAATTCCCCCGTGAGCCTTAGTTACAGCGCCAGGTTTTGGTTGAGGTATGCCTGCCATCCCCATGGGCCCTGCCCCTTGGTAGATGGGGTCATGTACTGATCCAATTAAAGGATCTGCAATGCCGCGCTCATCAAAGCGGGCAGTGGCCCCATCAACTTCTACAAATTTAGCATCTTTTCTAAAGGGTGAAGAACTGCTTTTTTTAGCTTCTTCCAGTACTACCCTTGCCGCGGCAGTTTTACCAACACCCGGCGGCCCGTAAATTATCACATGCTGCGGGTTTGGACCGCACAGTGCTGCCCGCAGGGATTTTAATCCCTCATCCTGGCCAATGATCTCATTAAACTTTTTGGGTCTGGTTTTTTCTGACAGCGGCTCTGTAAGAGCTACCATCCTCATACGCCTTAGTTTCTCCAGCTCTTTTTGGGACTCTCTTTCCACGGCATTTTTATTTCCCTGCTGGGTTTTTAATAAGTTCCAGAAATATAAGCCAATAATGACAGCAAAAAAGACTTGAATAAAAGTTAAAATACTACCCAGGCCACTAAACTCATGCATACAGCCATAAGCCCTCCCTTAATAACTATAAATACTTAATTAGTAGTATTACTGTTATTAAATAAAATTATCCATAAACAGGAAAAATTCAGGAAGTGGAGAGAGAGCCAGGCTGCACTCCTCAAACATACTCGGCACTTTTCCTCGTTTGCGTCGTTATATGAATTTATTCGCTATGGTTTTCCCCCGGTAAAAACCTAAAAAAAAGACCGCCTTTGCGGTCTTTTTACTAAGCAGATTCTTCTTTTTTCTTTCTATCGGTAGTGACAATAATTGGTGGTTCTTTTTTCTCAATACATTCTTTAGTTATAACGCACTTGGCAATATCTTTCCTGGAAGGAAGGTCATACATAATGTCCAGCATAACATCTTCAATAATGGCCCTCAACCCGCGGGCACCTGTATTTCGTGCTAGGGCTTTTTTCGCTATAGCCCTTAACGCATCTTCCTGGTATTCCAGGGTTACACCGTCCAACTCAAACAGCTTCTGGTACTGTTTGGTAAGAGCGTTCTTAGGTTCTGTGAGAATTTGAATTAATGCTTTTTCATCCAGGGCATCCAGGGTTACAATAACCGGTAGGCGGCCAACAAACTCAGGAATCAAACCAAACTTAATCAGGTCTTCGGGCAGTACATGCTTTAATATTTCACCAATTTTCTTTTCCTTCTTAGTTTTTATCTCTGCACCAAACCCCAGGGTTTTCTTCCCAATTCGGTTTTGTATAATCTTTTCTACCCCATCAAATGCCCCACCACATATAAACAGTATGTTTGTGGTATCCAGCTGTATAAACTCCTGGTGGGGATGCTTGCGCCCGCCCTGTGGTGGTACGCTGGCCACCGTACCCTCCAGAATTTTCAATAAGGCCTGCTGAACACCTTCTCCGGACACATCCCTGGTAATAGAAGGGTTTTCAGACTTACGAGCAATTTTATCTATTTCATCAATGTATACAATGCCCTTTTCGGCCTTTTCAACATCATAGTCTGCCGCTTGAATAAGTTTCAGCAGGATATTCTCAACATCCTCACCCACGTAACCTGCCTCAGTAAGAGAGGTTGCGTCAGCTATGGCAAAGGGCACGTTTAACAACCGGGCCAATGTTTGGGCCAGTAATGTTTTACCACTACCAGTTGGCCCCAGCATAACAATATTGCTCTTCTGAAGTTCAACATCATCTATTTTATTACCCAGGTTAATACGTTTATAGTGGTTGTAAACGGCCACCGCCAGAGACTTCTTGGCCTCTTCTTGACCGATAACGTACTGATCCAATATATCTTTTATTTCTTTTGGCTTTGGAATTTCTCCAATATCCAAGCCCAGATCTTCATTTAACTCTTCTTCAATGATTTCATTACACAATTCAATACACTCGTCACAAATATATACTCCCGGCCCTGCCACTAGCTTTTTAACTTGATCCTGCAGTTTCCCGCAGAAAGAACATTTTAATTGACCTTTATCACTAAACATCTTTCCACCTCTCTTTTATTTATCCCGCGCCTTGATCACCTCGTCAATGATTCCATAGTCCTTTGCTTCATCAGCAGACATAAAGAAATCACGCTCGGTGTCCTTGGCAATAACCTCAATAGGCTGCCCGGTGTGCTGTGCCAGCAGGTTATTTAGTATTTCCTTCATGCGCAGAATCTCCTTAGCATGAATATCTATATCTGTTGCCTGACCTTGAACGCCGCCCATAGGCTGGTGAATCATTATTCTGGAATATGGCAGCGCATAGCGTTTTCCTGGCGCACCGGCAGCCAGGAGGAATGATCCCATACTGGCCGCTTGACCAAGGCATATGGTCGATACATCAGGTTTAATATACTGCATTGTGTCATAAATAGCCATTCCGGCAGTAACTACCCCACCGGGAGAATTAATATACAGGTGTATATCTTTTTCTGGATCTTCAGCTTCTAAAAACAGCATCTGGGCAATAATCAAATTGGCAACATGGTCATCTATCTGCCCACCAATAAATATAATCCGGTCTTTTAATAACCGTGAATATATATCGTAAGAACGCTCCCCACGGTTAGTTTGTTCTACTACAATTGGTACTAAATGGGACAAGTAACTCGCCTCCCTAGATTATAATAAGATCTTATTCTGATACTTCCTCATTTGTGCTGCTATTATTCTCCTTATTATCTGCTTCTATAATGTTTGCCTCATCGACAAGGTGTTTAATAACTTTACGTCTTAAAATATCCTCTTTAATTACATCCAAGTTCCCCATTGACTCCAGGGTGAATTTAAACTGTTTGGGGTCCTGATTGAACTGTGGTGCAACCATTTCAATCTCAGCATCTACTTCTTCTTCACTAACAGTAAGACCTTCCTCTTTAGCAATTTGTTCCAGGACAAGCTCACGGCGCACTTCTATTTCTGCATCATCTCTCATCTTCTCACGCAGCTCTTCTACGCTGGAATTAGTATACTGGAGATACTGCTCCAGGCTCAGTCCCTGGGTACGCAGCCTGCTCTCCATATTTTGTATCATTTCATCCAGGCGCTTATCAACCATGGCCTTGGGAACTTCCACTTCAGCATTTTCAACAGCTTTATCCACCACTTCACGGTTAACGGCCTGTTCGGCCATACGCTCTTTTCCTTCCTTTAACTTATTCATTAAATCAGCCTTTAATTCCTCAAGGGTATCAAATTCACTGACATCCTTAGCAAACTCGTCATCCAGCGGGGCTAATTCTTTGCGCTTAATGCTGTTAAGCTTAACCTTAAAAACAGCTTCTTTCCCAGCTAAGTTTTCCACGTGGTAGTCTTCAGGAAAAGTTACATTAACATCTTTTTCTTCTCCGGGCTTCATTCCCACAAGCTGTTCTTCAAATCCAGGAATAAATGTACCTGACCCAACAACCAGGGAGTAATTCTCAGCCTTTCCTCCCTCAAACTCTTCACCATCAACATAGCCGGTAAAATCTATTACAGCAGTGTCACCGTTTTCAATTTCTCCATCCTCAACGGTAACCAGTTTGGCATGATGATTCTGCATTGCTTCTAATTCTTTTTGTACATCCTCTTCGGTAACCTCAACAGGCTGTTTCTTTATATCAAAGCCTTTATACTTTCCAAGCTTTACTTCCGGTTTTACACCAACTTTAAGCTTAAATACCAAGGGCTTGCCTTCCTCTGCGTCAATGTTTTCAACTTCCGGTTGACTTATGGGTGAGATATTTGTTTCATCTACAGCCTGCCTGTACGCACTGGGAAAAATATCCTCAATTGCTTCCTGGTACAAAACATCCTTTCCAACATACCGCTCAACTAATATCTTTGGTGCTTTCCCTTTGCGAAATCCTGGAATATTAACCCTGTTGGAAAGTTTTTTAGCTGCCCTGTTAACAGCTTGAGTAAATTTTTCTGCTTCTACTTCTATCTCCAGGCGTACTTCATTTTTTTCTAATTTTTCTGCTGTTGCTTTCATTACTTCTTAGCTCCCCCTTAATTATGTATTAATACTAGATAATTTTACCATGATTATAATTATTTTAACCAAAAAAAAGCCAAACCTAACATTGTAGTTTCTACACCCGACACTCATTTCCTTCTCTTTTTGGCTTTTGATCTCAATAATACATGTGTACATTTACATTAAAATATTAAAAATACAAAAGACCAGGGTGTAAAACCCTGGTAGTTTTAAAGCTAGCTTACTTTTAGTATGCAATAAATAAAAAGCATTGTCAATTAAAAGTACCTTTTATTGGTGCGGACGGTGGGAGTCGAACCCACACGGGAAACCCACTGGATCCTAAGTCCAGCGCGTCTGCCAGTTCCGCCACGTCCGCATAAAATAATAATGGTGAGCCATCCAGGACTCGAACCTGGGACACCCTGATTAAAAGTCAGGTGCTCTACCAACTGAGCTAATGGCTCACTTTAAGATGGCTGGGGTGGTAGGATTCGAACCTACGCATGGCGGTTCCAAAGACCGCTGCCTTACCGCTTGGCGACACCCCAGCGAATGTTAAATTTTATATGGGGTGGATAATGGGATTCGAACCCATGACCTCCAGAGCCACAATCTGGCGCTCTAACCAGCTGAGCTATACCCACCACATCACATCGGCAAGCGCCGCTCCCAAACGCAATAATAATGTTAGCAAACTACAATTTAGATGTCAAGGGTTTTTATAAAAAAAATCACCTGCATAAAACTTTGGCAATTTATAATGTAAAACAGTGCCGGGTTAAAAAACCAGGAAGAATATACTATTCCTCCTGGTTTTCATATTCCTCTAGGGCAGCTTTTAATTTCTTATATGTAAGATCCAAACCTTCAGATATAACTCTTACATCCCCGATAACGGGCATAAAGTTAGTGTCTCCACCCCACCTGGGTACAATGTGAATATGAAAGTGTCCTGGTATCCCCGCTCCGGCAATTTTGCCCAGGTTGACACCTGCATTAAACCCATCTGGATTGAAAGCTTTGCGGAGCACTGCCACCATTTTTTGTGTCATTTGAAAAAGTTCCAATGATTCTTCATTATCAAGTTCTGTTATATCCCCTACATGCCTTTTAGGAGCTACCAAAAGGTGACCGTTATTATAAGGATAGAGGTTTAATATTACAAATGTTTTTTCCCCTCTTAATAAAACATAATTTTCCTCATCGGCAGTTGAGTTTAATTTTTCACAAAAAATGCACTCCGAACCACGATCTTTGCCAATATATACCGTACGCCAAGGTGCCCAAATGCGTTCCACTGCGCTTTCCCCCTGTTTTTCAGATTTTGTACTTTAAGTAACTTTCTATGTTACAGTTAATTTTCCTGCAATAATTTCATTTTATTACTTTTAGTATTTAAGCAGTTCGGAAATATTTTTAAACCTTATTTTCCTAAGGGGATATTTTATTAGCCCCCAGCCCCCCTGCCTGGGGTTGTAAGTATCAACCAGTATTTCACGTCCATCGGGCAGGATAAAAACATGGTTGTAGATAATCCTGTCTTCCAGCTTATTTGCAATTTTATCGTTTAAGTAAATTCTCCTGTATAGTGGGTTAAACATATAATCACCCCACACACTTTTATTATTTAGACGCTGGATATACTTATAACGTTTCATATCTTGAATAATTTTCCATAAAAAATCCCCCTATAATTTGACACTTTTTATTAATCAACCTCATAGAATAAAGCACCTCATATTATTGAATAAGGAGGGGTTCAATGTTAGGTGGGTTGGGTGCTGCGCTGCTAAGTTTATCATTAATTAATGGTTTAACGCTGCTTATTTCATATGTTGTCAATAACAGTTTTAAGAAACCGCTTGCCCCGGAAGAAACTATAAATTATTTCAAGAAATATCAAGCTGGTGACACAGAAGCTTTCAACGTACTGGTTGAAAGAAATCTTCGCCTGGCAGCTCATATAGCTAAAAAGTATAAAGACACCACAGAAGAATCATATGATGATTTAATATCTATAGGCACCATTGGTTTAATTAAGGCCATCAACACCTTTGATATTGAACGAGCAAAGTTTTCTACATACGCTTCCCGCTGTATCCACAATGAAATATTAATGTATTTAAGAAGCAAACAAAAAGATAGTGTCCTGGTTTCCTTGGAACAGCCTATTGGTTGTGACAAGGAAGGCAATGAATTAACCTGGGAGAATTGTCTTGGTACAGATAATGAAATAGTTTATGAGCAGGTGGAAGCAAACCATGAACTGGAAAGGCTTAAAGCAGCAGTGTCAAAGCTGCCACCTAAAGAAAGAAAGGTAATTATCCAAAGGTATGGTTTAAACGGTCACGAACCCCGCTGTCAAAGAAAAATTGCCCGGGAGATGGGAATATCCCGGTCCTATGTATCCCGGATTGAGACCAAGGGATTAAAAAGACTAACTCAAATATTAGCTGCTAATTAGTTTTTTTGAAATATTTTCTCCGGTAAACACCTTGGCTGCGTCAAAACTTATGCATTCTAGATATAGCAATAAAGAACTACCACTGATAAGGGTAGTTCTATTTTTTATTTTAAACAATATAAATTACTTTGTGACTTTATGATAATTGAAAACTAAAAAATTTAAAAGCTCCAGGAGGGTCTTAATTGAAACTAAAATTTATATTCTTTGTATTAATTTTTTCTTTTTTATTTATTATTCCTAAGCAGACTTATGCTTCCCAGTACATATTAATCAACAAGGCCACTAACCAGCTGGCCCTGTTTGAAAACGGAAAGCTGGTCAAAGTCTTTCCGGTAGCCACCGGTAAATCTCCGGAGCTTACTCCAGAAGGTATTTTTAAAATCGTTAATAAAGTTATTAAACCTGTATATTGCAAACTAAAAATACCTGGTGGTTCCCCAAACAATCCCCTGGGATTGAGATGGTTAGGAATTGGAGGGGTATATGGAATACACGGCACAAACGACCCTGAATCAATTGGGGATAATTAATGAGCAAAAAGCCAGTTTGCGAGAATGTAAAAAGTTTTGTGTAAATGGTAATAATTACAAATAAAGGAGATGAC
>JACDOL010000012.1 GCA_017656165.1 Desulfotomaculum sp. | reverse complement strand
TTTAGAGATAAAAATATTTTTATTAGCAATAATAAATAGCATGAAATAATATTATTTTTAATTTGGAGAGATATGGATTGAAAAAGCTTAGTTTGTTAGGGACAGCTGTTATTACAATATCGGCGTTATTCTTGGTTTTTCAAATGGCGCCTGATGCCAATGGAGAGCAGTACCTGGAAAAAAAGCCTTTATTAAAAGATAAAAGTGAAAATGTTTATATAGTTTTTTTAAACGGCCTGGGATCAAGCTGTGACGGAACAAGGTACAATAACATGCACTTTTATGAACTTAGAAAAATACTTGCTGGAGTAGGTTTTTCTTATTATGACGAAAGGTTTATAATGTACAGTTACAATGGAGGTATAGTTAAAAATGGCCGGTGGTTTCCAGAAAAACATACTCCCAGAGATACAGGTCAACCTATACAATTAAGTGCCAGCAGATTAGAATATTTAATTGAGCAAATTTCCCTGGTTCATCCTGAAGCAAGATTTATCCTGGTGGGCCACAGCCTGGGAGGCAGAATTGCTTTAGATTTTGCCAGCACTGCAGGTCCCGTATTAAGAAAGAAAATTATAGGTATTGTTACTTTAAATTCACCGCTTCTGGGTTCGTCTAAAAAAATTCCTGGGGTTGTAATGAATTTATTAAATTCGCTTGACAGCATTTTGAGCAGCCCGGCAGTTAGACAACTGCTCTGGGAGTGCAGTTATAGTTCTAAGCTGCAGGTTATGCGCAGATATGATATTAAAAAACTGAAAAAAGAGGGTATATCTGTAGCAACATTTTCAACAAGAGAAGATAAAGTGGTAGAAGCAATAAATGGTTGTATAATGGATCAAAACGGGCAGCCGATGACAGAAGGTTTTATAGTTAGAGCTAATGATTTTTCTATTAGGGACTTAACTTCCCATATTAATATACTTAATAATAAAAAAGTTCATGAATACTTAATTAATTTATACTTAGATGTCATTTTAAGAGGCTAAAATTTTTAACTTTTATATATTTTTTTTCATTGAATTAATTGAGGTAGCGGGTTCAATTAAATCTGATTTATTCTCCAAATATGGGTGCCTCGGGGCATGGACCACGGTAACACTATTATATATTCGCTCCCTTTCTTCTACCAGCTGGTCATCTTTGTACTTTCGGTCCCGAAGTTCAACCCTGGGTATAACTATTGTTACTTCATGAGGAACTTTGATGTTTAACTTTCTTATTAACTTAATACTGACATCTTCTAACTGAAGCTCAACTTCGTCTTCCTGAATATGACAGGGGCTGTAGAAAAAATGATTAAAAAGACTGGCAATAAATTTATACAAAATATCACCCCACCTTTATTAACCAATATATGGCAATATATTTAGATATGTTACTTTAAGCAGCTTATTAAACCAGATTGCACAGGTGGGGGGAGGAATTGTTGTTTTTGACAGCGAAAAAACTATTTATGTATAAAAAAGATGATATATAATAATTAAAAATGCTTAAATGAGCTAAATAGCTACCATAACCGGAACCAGGCTGTTATGGATTTCAGCAGTTCTGGTTGGGAGGTGTTTAAATTTTGCCACCATTTCAATTAGCAAGCCGTGAGTATAAAGCAGAAGATACTATAATAGACCTGGGAACTGCTGCTGTTGGTAGTGGAAGTACATTAATAATTGCCGGGCCTTGTGCAGTTGAAAGCCGGGAAATAATGATTGAATTAGCCCCGGTTTTAAAAAATATGGGTGTACATGTACTGCGCGGTGGTGCTTTTAAACCCCGTACTTCACCTTATTCATTTCAAGGACTAGGGGAAGAGGGTTTGAAAATATTAAATGAAGTAGGACGTGCTGTAAATTTACCTGTAGTGACTGAGCTTATGGACGTTCGTGATGGCGAATTAGTTTATCGTTACACGGACATAATTCAGGTGGGCAGTAGAAATATGCAGAATTTTACCCTCCTTAGAGAAGTGGGTAAAATGAATAAACCGGTATTGTTGAAACGGGGGCTGTCGGCCAGTATTGAAGAATGGCTGCTGGCAGCAGAATATATACTAGTTGAAGGCAACCAGAAGGTTATACTTTGTGAACGTGGAATACGAACCTTTGAAAGATATACAAGAAACACTCTGGATGTAGCAGCTGTGCCGGCAGTTAAACAGCTTTCCCACCTGCCTGTAATTGTTGATCCCAGTCATGCCACTGGTAGAAGAGAACTGGTTGCACCTGCTGCCAGGGCCGCTGTAGCAGCGGGGGCAGATGGTTTGATGATAGAGGTTCACCCAGATCCTCAAAACGCCCTTTCAGATGGCTGTCAATCAATTACCCCACAAGAATTAGCTAAGCTTTTACAATCTGTAAAAGGACTGGAAAAATACAAATTTAGTTAAAAGGGTAGGGTTCAGTATTGAACCCTATTTTTTATTGCTGAAAAATTTATTATTTTACTGTTATCCAGCTCCAATATGTCACCAATGATGTTAAAAATGTCTATAGTCCTAATGATACCAACAACCCGGCTGTTTTCCAGGGGATATTCACCCATAGTCAATTCTGTAACTTCAGGTTTTTCTAATACTGGTAGGGAGTTTACCTGCTTGGTTAGTATCATGTGAACAGCTTTAGTAATAGTTTCATTTTCATATACATAAGCCAAATCTACACTTCTCATGATATCTTTTACCTGTATATTTATATGCTCAGTAATTTTATTTTTCATAAAAAATAATGCCCAGGAGGTAATATTGGAAAGAGGGTTATTTTTGTTAGCTTCCATTTCAATAGCTTTAAGCAGTGACCTTAAGGTAAGAATTCCAACTATTTTTCCTTTGTCATCCAGTACAACTATTGACCTGTGCCCGGTAATGACGTTATTGAACTGCTTTTTAAAAGTTCGTTTTAAAATGCTGATTGCTTCAGCAACGGTAGCATTCATGTTAATTGTGGGATACTCCTTTATTGGGACCATGACTTCTTTTACCAATCTGTCATGCATAAGCATCACTCCTTTAGGCTGCTAATTAATATTATATAGTATATAGCATATACACATGAATTGCTAAATACTTGGTAAAAAATAGATACAGGGTTATAACCCTGTATCTATTTTTTTAAATGCAATTCATCTGCCAAAGATTTCCAAGAGGAAAAGGAGTTTTCAATTACTTTTTTGTCAATACAATATGCCAGACGAAAATACCCCGGCGTACCAAATCCCGAACCAGGTACTACTAATATATTATGTTTTAGTGCAATTTTGGCAAACTCAACATCGTCAGGCAGAGGTGATTTTGGAAATAAATAAAATGCCCCCTGGGGTTTAACCATTTCAAATCCCAGTTCTGACAGGTAATTGTAAAGCAGATCCCGTTTGGTACGGTATTCTTCTATATCTACACTCTCCCGCTGGAGGTTGGTAACCAGCCGCTGCATCAGGGCTGGAGCGTTAACAAAACCTAATGTGCGGTTGCAAAAGACAAGGGCTTCCACAAGAAGATTCGCTTTTTCTATGTTAGGGCTTACTGCCACATAACCGATTCGTTCACCAGGAAGAGCCAGGTCCTTACTGTGAGAGGTTACCAGTATGGCATTCTTTATATATTTAAATACACTGGGAACTTCAATATCATAAGAAATTTTAGCATAAGGTTCATCTGATATTACATATACTGGCCGCCCGTATAATTGTGATTTTTCTAAAACCAGTTCATTTAGGGCTGCAAGTATCTCCGATGGATATACTACACCGGTGGGATTGTTGGGTGAATTAATTATAATAGCTCTAGTTTTTTCGTTAAATGCATCGGCAATAGCTTTTATGTCTGGTAAAAATTTTTCATCAGTTGTTACTTCCCGGGTAACTCCATTGTGATTATCTATGTAAAATTTGTATTCAACGAAATAAGGAGCCAGAACAATGACTTCATCGCCAGGGTTTAATATGGACTTTAATACTACATTTAATCCCCCGCCGGCACCTACAGTCATTACTATATGCTCTCCCCTAATATTAAGCTGACTGTTTTCGGCAAGGACTTCAGCAACTGCTTGGCGAGTTTCTATATATCCGGCATTGCTCATGTACCTGTGCATGCCAGGCACCGGGTTATTTGCTATTTTTTTTAATTCTTGGCTGAATTTACTTGGTGGTTCATTGACGGGATTGCCTAAGGTAAAATCATAAACTTTATCAGCGCCGTATATTTTGCGAAGACGATCTCCTTCTTCAAACATTCTGCGGATCCAGGATGCCCCAGATATAAATTTTTCTACTTTTTCAGCAATAACACCCATTAAGATCAGCTCCTAATACAGAAATTTCTAAATTACATTTTATATCAACAAGGGTGCTGTTACAAACACTTTATTTAAGCTGATTTTAAAGACTCTTTATTGTAGGTATTTTCACCCTGCTTGTTGAATACTACCACTGTACTGGTAATGTTAAAATTTAACTTTTAATAAAAGGATAATAATAAAAGGAGAATATACATGGAATTAACAATAAAGCAATGTAAAAGTTTAGAGGGACATATTACTGTTCCTGGAGATAAATCTATTTCTCACCGGGCGGTGATGCTTGGGGCCTTAGCCTCCGGCAGAACTATAATAACCAATTTTTTAAAGGCAGAAGACTGCCTTTCAACTATTAAGTGTTTGAGGGCTATGGGGGTAGATATTACTGAAAGCAGTGATAAAGTTACTGTAGAAGGTAGAGGGTTGTACGGGTTAAAAGAGTCGTGCGATATATTGGACTGTGGAAATTCGGGTACTACTGCCCGGCTCCTTTTAGGAATTCTATCTGGGCAGCATTTTTCTTCTGTTTTGACCGGTGATAAATCCCTTCGCAGGAGGCCTATGGGCCGTATTACTTGCCCACTGGGACAAATGGGTGCCGTTTTTATCGGACGTAAAGATGCTTCTCTGCTTCCAATAGCAGTGCAAGGAAGGAATTTAAAGCCGATATACTACAAAACTCCTGTAGCCAGTGCCCAGTTAAAATCAGCCATATTACTGGCCGGTTTGTTTGCCAGCGGGAAAACCGTCGTTGAGGAACCGGCTAAATCCCGTGATCATAGTGAACGGATGCTTAGACGTTTTGGAGCTGAAATTGAGGTAGACGGTTGTGTTGTGTCTGTACAGGGACAAAGGGAACTAAGGGGACAAACAGTAAAAGTTCCAGGTGATATTTCTTCTGCCGCTTTTTTCATAGTTGCTGCGGCCATTGTGCCTGGTTCAGACATTACCATTAAAGATGTAGGGCTGAATCCAACCAGGAGTGGGATATTAGAGGTACTCCGGGAAATGGGAGCTGATATAGATATTAATAATTACCGGCTGGACACAGGGGAACCGGTAGGTGACTTAAGAGTCCGGGGCAGTACATTAAAAGGTACTGTTATCGAAGGAGATATAATTCCTCGTTTAATAGATGAAATACCAGTACTGGCTGTAGCAGCGGCTGCGGCACAGGGGCAGACTGTTTTAAAAGATGCAGCTGAACTCCGGGTTAAGGAATCTGATCGTATATCCGCAGTGGCAAAGGAACTGGTGAAGTTAGGAGCAGATATACAGGAACAACCTGATGGTCTAATAATAAACGGAGGGAAAAAACTTACCGGTGCTGTGTGCCAGAGTTACGGGGATCACCGCATAGCTATGGCAATGTCGGTGGCAGGTCTAGTGGCGTCGGGTAAGACAGTTATAAAAAATGCAGATGTAATTAACATTTCTTTTCCAGGTTTTACTGATGCATTAAAAATGCTTGTAGTAGAATAATATGGAAAGCAGCAGCAGTATAAAGCAGCA
Source organism: Desulfotomaculum sp. (assembly GCA_017656165.1). Taxonomy (GTDB): domain Bacteria; phylum Bacillota; class Desulfotomaculia; order Desulfotomaculales; family Desulfohalotomaculaceae; genus Desulforadius. The sequence continues at coordinate 33,540 of JACDOL010000012.1, read as the reverse complement.
GTATTATATTGGCAATTTTTAATTGTGAAAAAGAGGAATTTAGGATGGTGTGTCGAAATTAGAATATTGTTTGCTGGCGGAGAACAAACAGCTTGCGAGGTATTTTATGAGCAGAAAAATAAACATTGCCATTGACGGCCCCGCTGGGGCCGGAAAAAGTACAGTAGCAAAAATTTTAGCAAAAAAAATGGGTTTGATGTATATAGATACGGGTAGCATGTACAGGGCTGTTACATGGAAGGCCTTAAAACTTAACTGCGGTTTCGATGATGCTGAAGAACTGGCCCGGCTTTCAGCTGTAACCAGCATAGAGTTAGTTCCCGACGAGGAAAATTACAGGATACTTGTGGATGGTATAGATGTAACCAGTGAAATTAGAAAGCCGGAAGTATCCCAGCATGTTTCCCTCGTGGCTAGAATACCAGAGGTGAGAGAAAACATGAGGCGCCAGCAGCAGACCATGGCAGCTCCCGGTGGGGTAGTAATGGATGGCCGGGACATTGGAACCAAGGTTCTGCCCAATGCCGAGGTAAAGTTTTTCCTAACAGCATCTATTGAGGAAAGAGCCCGGCGGCGCCAAGAAGAATTAAAAGAAAGAGGTTACAATATTTCGCTGGAGAAATTAAAAAATGAAATATCCAAGCGGGATTACATGGATAAAAACCGGCAGACAGATCCGCTGGTACAAGCGGAAGATGCCATTTTAATAGATACAACTGGATTAACTGTACAGCAGGTAGTAGATAAAATGGTAGCATATATTAATAAATCTGTTAAATGATTTTAAACGGCCTTTTTGGGGTAAACTGTTGGCAAAAAGAGCATGGAGGAAAGCCAATGGTTTACAGTTTTGCTAGGGCTGTCTTAAAGGCCGTCCTGCTGGTACTGCGCCGTTGGAAGGTGGCAGGATTAAAAAATATCCCCCAAAAAGGCGGATTAATTGTTGTAGCAAACCATACCAGCTATTGGGACCCTGTGGTGGTAGGGTGTGCTTTCAGCCGCCCAGTTAATTTTATGGCAAAAGCAGAACTGTTTAAGATACCTGTTTTTGGAGAATTAATTGGGTTAATGAAGGCATTTCCTGTACATCGGGGCAAAATTGATCGTGCTGCTTTAAGGAAGGCCAGTGAACTGCTAAAAAAAGGTGAAGTTGTAGGGATATTTCCGGAGGGAACTCGCAGTTCTACTGGAGAACTGCAGGCGCCACATTTAGGTGCAGTAATGCTGGCAGTGAAAAATAATGTGCCGATAGTACCCGTTGGAATACTGGGTGCGCGGGGGGTCTTCAACAGGATAAAGTTAATTGTTGAAGAGCCCATTATACTGCCCCAAAATTTTAAACCCCGCCGCTGGGTGTTAGAAAAATACAGTCACATGGTAATGGATGAAGTTCACCGCCTTATCCAAACTACAGATTAGTTTATAGAAGAAAAAACGGCGGTTGTAGGTGCAAAAAAATAAATCTGAGGTGATAGTGCTTGGAGGTATTGGTGGCTCCCAAAGCGGGTTTTTGCTTTGGAGTGAAAAGAGCAATTGATATGGCCAGGCAGACCGCCGTGGACAAAAATTCTCCTTTATACACACTGGGTCCAATAATTCATAACCCGCAGGTGGTGCAAAAACTGGCTGAAGAAGGAATTGTCGAAATAAATGATGCTAAGGATGTACCTCCTGGGAAATTAATTATTAGATCACATGGTGTGGGACCGGAGGTGCTTGAAGAAGCCAAAAAACATGGGCATACTGTAGTTGATGCTACATGTCCATTTGTTAGTAAAGCTCAACAGCTGGCGAGGGATTATGACAGGGAGGGCTACCAAGTTATAGTAGTTGGAGACCCCAAGCACCCGGAGGTAAAAGGCATAGTCAGCTGGACCGGGGGCAGGGCACAGGTGGTCGAAAATGCCTCCCAGGCCGCTAAAATGTCAGGATATGACCGGGTGGCCGTGGTAGCACAGACCACGCAGCCGGTTAAAATATATAATGATGTAGTTCGGATCCTACAGCAGAAAGGCTTAGAGGTTAAGGCAAGCAATACCATTTGTCTTGCCACGGCAGAACGTCAAAAGGCAGCTATTGAACTGGCTAAAAAAGTAGATGTAATGATTGTTGTGGGCGGGAGCAGCAGTGCTAATACTGGTAAATTAACTAAGCTTTGTAGCAGTACAGGAACGCCCACATACCAGGTGGAAACTGCCGGTGAACTTAAGGCCGAATGGTTTGCTGGAGCCGAACGAGCAGGATTAACGGCGGGTGCGTCTACACCCAGCTGGGTTATTGAGGAGGTAAAATGCAGGATGAAGGAGTTAGGTGAAAAGATGGAATTACAAGAAGAAGGTATGAATGTGGAGGTAAAAACATTACGTTCAGGTGAGACAGTAAAAGGGAAAGTGGTTCAGGTGGACCAGGATGAGGTTCAGGTTGATGTTGGAGCCAAGTCCGAGGGTGTTATTCCACTAAAAGAATTAACCAGCTATAACACCAACCCAAATGAAATTATCCAGGTTGGAGATGAAATAGATGTTGTGGTGTTAAAAGCTGAAGATGAAGAAGGAAGGCCGCTATTATCTAAAGTTCGTGCTGATATTGAAAAGAACTGGGGCCGCCTGGAAGAAGCTATGAATAATGGTACCGTTGTTGAAGGTACAGTGCGTGAAGTGGTTAAGGGAGGCCTGCTGGTTGATGTAGGAGTACGCGCTTTCTTGCCCGCTTCCCTGGTGGAAATTGGTTATGTTGAAGATCTATCTAAATATCTTAATGAAAAAATTAAAGTTAAAATTATAGAAATGAATAAAAACCGCAGGAAGGTAATTTTATCCCGTAAGGCAGTGCTGGAAGAAGAAGCAGAAAGGGCACGTGAAGAATTATTTGCAAAGCTGGAAGAAGGGCAGACGGTTAAGGGTATTGTTCGCCGTTTGACAAGCTTCGGTGCCTTTATTGACATTGGCGGGGTTGATGGCCTGCTGCATATTTCCGAAATGGCTTGGTATCGTATTGAGCACCCGTCGGATGTTCTTAATGTTGGCGATGAGGTTGAAGTTAAAGTATTAAAAGTTGATAAGGAAAACAAAAAGATATCCCTGGGCCTTAAACAGCTGCTGCCCAACCCATGGGATAATGTGGAAGAAAAATATCCAGTAGGCAGTGTTGTTTCAGCTAAAGTGGTGCGACTGGCTCCCTTTGGTGCTTTTGTACAGCTTGAACCTGGTGTAGAAGGCCTAGTTCACATTTCTCATCTGGCAGAAGAACACGTAGAGAAGCCGGAGGATGTTGTTTCCGAAGGAGACGAAATTAACGTTAAGGTTCTATCTGTTGATCCAGAAGAAAAGCGAATTCGCCTCTCTATTCGAGAAGCAAATCGTAATGATAAGAAAGAACGCCAAAAAATTGAAAAAGAAAAGACGAAGGAAAAAGTAGTCCAGGAACAGCCGGTCATGGAGACAGAAGAAGACACCGGTGGTGGCGTAAGCCTGGCGGAAGTTATGCCTAAAGAATTAACTGACATGCTGGAGCAGAATAAGTAAAAAGTGGCACGCTTTGCGTGCCACTTTTTACTTATTCTGCTCCAGCATGTCTGCTGAGCCGATGGGTTGAAAGAAACCCTGTCACCTATCCAAGGCAAGACCAGATCATCTGGCCTTTATTTTTTGCATATTGTTCTTATCCGGGGAAAATATATCTACTGACATAGTGAATTGGGAGGAATTTATTATAAATAAAATTTGTCAAGTGCTGCTATTAGCAGGTCTAATTTTTTTTATCAAACCTGTTAATACTTCATGTTATATTTCCTCAGGAGGTCACGAGGCAGGTAAAAATTGCCGGGTAAAGGATGGTAATGGCAGTATAATAACTGAACTTGCCTGCCAGGTGTTTATTGGCGATGAAATACTTCTACCTGATGGACGCTTATACAGGGTTAACGAAGTTAAAGAAAATGCCGCTAATGCTGATTTTAAGGGTATAGATAAAGATTATATTCACTGGTTGAAATACTATAAAAAAGCAGCGGTACAAACAACAACAAGACAATGGAAAAAAAGGCCGGTTGGTATTTATCACACTCACACAGATGAGTCCTACCTACCGGAAAGCGGCAAAGCCATTGAACCCTTTCAAGGAGATATTTACCAGGTTGGCCAGCATTTTGCAGATTATCTTCGCAGTGTGGGGGTTAATGTACTGTATTATAAAACTCCCCATGATCCTCATGATAATAATGCATATATTCGTTCCCGGCGGACCGCAGCTGGTATTTTAAAAAATAACCCGGCGGCGTTATTTGATATTCACCGTGATGGAGTTCCCAGCAGCAGCAAATACCGGGTTAAGATTGATGGCCGTATGGTAGCTAAGGTAAGGCTGGTTATAGGTAAGCAGAATCCAAGGTATCCTTCAAACAAGGATTTTGCTAAACGTCTGATGGCTTATGCTCACCAGCTGTACCCCGGTTTAATAAAGGATCTTTATATGGGAAGCGGCAGCTATAATCAAGATTTACTATCTACCGCCGTTCTGGTGGAAGCGGGTACATATACAAATACCCTGGAAGAGGCGTTAAAAGGGATAACACTTTTTGCAGAAGCAGTACCTCCGGTATTAGGGTTAACAGCTGGTGTTGGACCCGGTGAAGTAGCAATAGAAGAACACAGCAGAAGCAGTTGGGCAGTGGCCGGATGGTTATTTATTATTACTTTAATGTCCGCAGCGGCCTTTTACTTTATCAGCAGGGGTAATTTTGAGAAAACTGTGGAAACTGCTGCTCTAACTATAAGAAAAAAAATGTCATCACCTGAAATAATGTCTATCAAAAAAAGTATTGCTTCAGCAGCAGTAAAAATTAAACACCAGGTTGTAGATTTTTTAAAACCAGTAATAAAATGGCAAGCATTTCAAAAGTTATTTAACTACCTCCAGGCTGCTTTTATACAAGTAAATACAAAAATAAATCAGCATCCAGCTTTAAAACCCATGGCTAAAAGAAAGGTGCCAGTAAAGAAAAAAAGAGGTAGAGCTCGAGATAAGCAAAACGAATAAACATATCTTATTCTTGGGTAGTATACAGGTGTAAATCAGTATTTAAAACACCTAAGGAGGATAGACATTATGACACAGTTTCCATTTGGGCTCATTGCCTTGATCATTGTTTCTTTTTTAATTTATTTTGGATTGGCACAACGCGTACTTGATCGCATGAGGCTTAGTGATAAAGCGGCGCTTGGTATTATTGCAGCAATGATAATTGGTAGTTTTATAACTATACCTCTTCCACTGGGTAATATTAGAGCATCTATTAACGTGGGAGGCGGTATAATACCAATTGGTTTGGCGGGATATTTACTTGCCAAGGCAGGTACCCGTAAAGAATATGTCAGAGCAATAGTGGCTACAGTGGTAACAGGTGTAGTGGTGTATTATACCGGAACTTTATTAATGAGTGGGCTTCCAGAACCGGCAGGAAGATTTGGTGTAATTGATTCACTTTATTTGTACCCCTTGGCTGCCGGGATTACCGGCTATCTGGCCGGTCGTTCCCGCCGTTCTGCCTTTATTGCTGCCACACTGGGAGTAGTATTAGTTGATATATTTCACTTTATTTGGCTGGTACAGAATGGTGCGATAGGGGGTACAGTGGCTATAGGAGGTGCTGGAGCCTTTGACGTTACTGTGCTGTCTGGTATTGTGGCCGTTCTTTTGGCTGAGATTTTTGGTGAGCTGAGGGAAAGATTGCAGGGAGGACCTCAAACTGAAGGACGTCCAGATGAACTTTTAGCCGGTTTAAGAAAGCCTGAGGTTAACAGGCATGATGAACAAGCGGGGGCTCAGCCGCATACTGCCAATGCCTTGGAAACTGGAGATATAGAAGTTAGTGATACTATGCCTTTTACTGGAGAAGAAAACAATAAACATGAACAAGGAGTAAATTTTACGAATCTTACGGACGTTCCGAGCGTAACAGACGATATTACTGAAAAAAGGAGGGGGGAATAATGAAGAACAGTAAGCATAAAAAAATTCACCTGGCAGTAACTATGCTTGTTCTTGGGGTGGCAGTGCTGGCAGCGGCTGCTGCCAATTTTACAATTGCTGCCCAACCGGTATGGAGTCCCTCTGCATTAGTTAATTCTAATTGGATCAATCATGTTCCAGGTCATACTGTGGAAATTTATGACGAAGATGGCAGCCTGGTTAGTAAGATGAGCCGCTACGTTCAAAATGGAGATGAAATTATTAAAAGTGATAGCCGGCATTTTAAAATCAGCCGGGTTGAAGGTAGTAAAGCGACAGCTAAAATGCTGGGTATTGATAAAGAATACCTAGCATGGGTAGATTATTTTGCCAACCTTAATGAAATACCTGTTGCTGCTCAAAAGCAGGGCGACCGCCCCGTAGCAATTTACCAGACCCACACGGATGAGTCTTATGTACCTACTGATGGCACTGAGTCAGAACCTTTTAAAGGTGGTATATTGAATGTTGGAAAAAGATTTGCCGATGAACTGAAAAAAAGAGGTGTCGACGTAATATACAGTGATAATAAGCATGATCCTCATGACAATAATGCTTATGTTCGTTCCCGGCGTACGGCAGTTGATCTCATGAAAAGAAATCCCATTGCCATATTTGATATTCACCGTGACGGAGTTCCTGATGCTAATTATTACAGGAAGAACATCAGCAATAAAAAAGTTACACAGCTGCGTTTAGTATTAGGAAAACAAAATCCTAAAATGAAATCTAATAAGGACTTTGCCAGGCGCTTGATGGCTTATACCAATAAACAGCATCCAGAGTTAATCAAAGAAATATTTATTGGTGACGGTAACTACAACCAGGATCTCATGCCTACTGCAATTCTGGTAGAGGCAGGGACACATACTAACAAGCGTGAAAGAGCAGAAAAAGGCATTGCACTACTGGCTGACGCTGTTCCCACTGTACTGGGAGTTGGTGGTGGTGCAGGGACTGGAACAGGTAAAAGTGCAGGTAATACTGGGTGGACAACCGCGGCCTGGATAGTGGGGGTTCTGCTGATTGGAGGGGGCGCCTTCTTATTAATTAGCACTGGAAGCTTAAAGAGTGCCTCTGATAAAATGAAAAGCTTGGGAAAAGAAATGACCAGCTTTATGGCCCCGGCAGAGAAAACATTAAATAAAAGGCAGAAAAAGAGTGAAACCCCAAATGATAAACAGCAGGAGGAGTAAATTATGGGACTGCAGGACTATCTATTGGTGATTATTATCGGAACACTTGCTGGTACCCTTACTAGGATGGTCCTGCTTCGAATTGATTACCGCCAGTATCCTGGGTATCCTCACGGGTACGTGGTTCACCTGTCTTTAGGTTTTGTGGCCTCTGCTCTTGGTGCTGTAGCTGTACCTGCAGTTCTGGCTAAGGAATACACGGCTTTCACTTTTTTGGCATTAGCTGCCCAGCAGTTTTCCGAAATACGCAACCAGGAGAGAAGAACCCTTGAAAGTTTAGAAGAAACGGAATTAGTTAAAAGAGGTAAAGATTATATTGAAGGAATCGCCCGGACATTTGAAGGACGGAATTACCTGGTTATGGCTTCCGCCTTTATTACTGCAGTAGCAACGCAAGTTGGTGTAAATACATTTTTGGGATGGCCGCTGGGCATTTTAGTTGGATTGTTAATGTTAATGCTTGCTCGTACTTTTATGACCGGTAAGACCATTGGGGATATATGTACAGTGGAACCAGCTGAGCTGAGATTTGAAGGTGCTATACTTTGGGTTGATGATATCCCCATATTCAATGTTGGGCTAAAAGAAAGGCGCGAAGAAATTTTGAGAGATGGCCTTGGGGTGATTATTCATCCCAAGGATGATAATGCCAGGGCAACCATTCACGATATGGGACAGAGAAACGTAATTGCTCATACTGTTAGTGTAATACTGGGCAGTAAAAAGGACATAGATATTCCTGATTTTACTCCCATGTTGCGTAAAGACAGGAGGACTGGTAAAATTGCGCTGTACACCATGCCTATGGAAAAAGATATGGATGCTTTAATAGAATCTGTAAATCGCACTCCAGTGCTGGAAACTGCAGTTAGAAAACCGCTTTCAGCAAAGGCAGGTCGTGCAGCTGCAGATTAACTAATAAAAACCGGCAGTATATGCAGTTAAGTAAATATTGTAACTACATATACTGCCGGCCATTATTGCCGTGTGTAATCTTAAATTTAAAGGGTGAAATACATTAATGAGCAAAAAAAGAATTTTCGCAGCTGTTACTAGCAATAGAGAAACAGTGAACGGCGGTGTTCCCATTTTTTATGCGGATAATGAAAAACAAAAATCAAAAATAGCTGCTACCCTGGCCAATATTGCTGACGGCATGGTGCATGAACTGGATAATGGTGTAATGATTATAGTTGAGCACTAGACTTGACTAATATCTGCAAGTATTAGATAATTTATGCAGTACAAGAATCGGAGGTAGTCATGTCGCAATATGGTTTAACAGTATCAGGTATAGTTTCCGGCAGCATTGCTGAAGAATTAGGAATTAAACCTGGTGATAAAATAACTGAAATTAATGAACAACCTGTACGAGACATCATCGATTACAGGTTCCTTACCTGTGACGAGGAATTAGTTGTTAAATTAATTAACACCCATGGCGAAGAATGGTTAATAGAAATAGAAAAGGACTTTGATGAGGATTTAGGAATAGATTTTGGCACCGAAGCCCTAGGGCGTATTAAACGGTGCCAAAATAAATGCCTTTTTTGCTTTGTAGATCAAATGGCTCCTGATATGCGCCCTTCACTATATGTTAAAGATGATGACTATCGCCATTCATTTTTATATGGCAATTTCATTACTTTAACAAATACAAAAGAAGAGGACTTGAAGAGAATAATAAAGCAGCGTTTGAGTCCCCTTTATATATCCGTGCATTCCACTAACCCTGAACTGCGCAAAAAAATGATGGGTAATCCACGGGCAGGCAATATAATGCACCAGCTGACGCTGCTTGCTGAGGCAGGAATTGAAATGCACACCCAGGTAGTACTCTGCCCTGGAATAAATGATGGAGAAGAGCTGTCAAGAACTGTTAAAGACTTAGCACAGTTATTCCCACAGGTGAGATCGCTGGCAGTTGTACCAGTAGGACTTACTGCATACCGGGAAGGTTTAGCAGAATTAAAATGCTTTACACCACAGGAAGCGGAAAGAATTGTACAGCAGGCTGAGCTGTGGCAGGATAAATATCTAAATAAATTTAATTATCCCTTTGTATTTTTATCTGATGAATTTTATCTAATGTCTGGAAGGCCCATACCCCCGGATGAACATTATGCTGATTACCCTCAAATTGAAAACGGTGTAGGTTTGACTAGGATTTTTCTCGACCAGTGGGAAGAAGCAAAACAATACCTGCCTGATGAAATAAGTAATTATAAAAAAATTTCTATAATAACGGGTATTCTGGCTTATCCTGTAATTAGACAGGTAGTAAAGGAATTAAATAATATTAAAGGTCTCCAAGTTGAGCTTCATAGAGTTACCAACCGTTTTTTTGGAGAATCGGTTACTGTGGCAGGGCTGCTGACCGGTAGTGACATATTATCCCAGCTTAACGAAAAGGATCTTGGTGATAAGCTAATTATTCCTGCTGTAATGTTAAAGGATCAGGAGGAGGACATATTCCTGGATAATATATCAATACAAGAACTTTCAAACAGGTTGGAAGTTCCTGTTCTTCCTGTTGATACACCATTTGAGCTGGTGGAAGCAATCATTAAAGATTAATTTAAAGTTTTTTAAGTAAAAGCTGTAATTATAAAAAAATATCTAGAAAGGTCGTGAAGCTCAAGTATGCCCAAACCCATTGTGGCTATAGTGGGACGTCCTAATGTGGGCAAGTCCACCTTGTTTAACAGAATTATTCAAGCCCGGGTGGCTATTGTGGAAGATGAACCCGGTATAACTAGAGATAGATTATATTTTGATGCTGAATGGAACGGTACAGAGTTTACCTTGATAGATACAGGTGGTATAGAATTTAAGGAAATTGACCGGTTTACTGCCCAGGTTAGAAAACAGGCTGAACTGGCCATTAGTGAGGCCGATGTGGTATTATTTGTAGTTGATGCTCGAGCAGGTGTGCATCCTACAGATAAAGAGGTGGCAGCTGTTCTAAGGCGAAGCGATAAGCCGGTAATACTGGTGGCCAATAAAGTAGAAAATTTTGATGCCAGTAAGATACCTTACTATGAATTTTATGAGCTGGGCTTAGGTGAGCCAGTACCTGTCTCTGCGGCTGAAGGACTAAATACCGGCGACTTGCTGGATAAAGTGGTGGGTCTTCTTCCTAAAAATAAAGATAATAATAATGATGAAGATGCTGTTAAAATTGCAGTTATTGGGCGGCCAAATGTAGGCAAGTCAACACTGGTAAATTCATTGCTAGGAGAAGAAAGGGTAATCGTCAGTGACATACCCGGTACCACCCGTGATGCAATTGACATTCATATAAAGCGGGAGGAAAAGCATTATATTTTAATTGATACTGCCGGTATGCGCAGGAGAAAGCGTATTGAAATGGCAGCGGAAAGATATAGTGTTATCAGGTCATTAAGGGCAATTGACCGGTCGGATGTCGTGTTAATGATGCTTGACGCCACTGAAGGGGTTACAGAACAGGATAAGCGTATTGTTGGATATGCTGAAGAAAAAGGAAAGGCTATTGTTTTAGTAATTAATAAATGGGACCTTATTGAAAAAGATGATAAAACTATGCAGAGATTTGACGAAGATATACGTGAAGAGCTGGCCTTTATCCAGTATGCACCAACAATCTATATATCGGCATTAACCAAAAAAAGGGTAAATAAAATATTTGAATTGGTGGATTTTGTAGCTGAAAACCACAGTATGCGCCTTTCTACCAGCAGTGTAAACCAGCTGGTTAGAGAAGCGGTAATGCAGAACCCACCGCCATCTGATAAGGGTAAAAAATTGAAAATATTGTATGCTGTGCAGGGGAGTGTAGCTCCCCCAACCTTTATACTGTTTGTTAATGATCCTGATTTAATGCACTTTTCATATGAACGTTACCTGGAAAACGTTTTCCGCTCTTCCTACGGTTTTGAGGGGACACCAATAAGATTTGTACTACGTAAACGTGAGCGGGAGTGAATTTACTGGTGGATGAACTGCAGTATCAGAACATTTTACTTAATTTCATAATTGCTTATCTGCTGGGGTCTTTTCCCACGGGATATATATTGGCGCGGGTATGGAAAGGAATAGATATCCGTGAGTATGGCAGCGGTAATATAGGTGCTACCAATGTTTGGAGGACATTAGGTATACTTCCCGGAATTATTGTTCTCCTGGGTGATATGGCCAAAGGGTTTGCCGCCATTTTATCGGCCTGGCAGTTTGGTGGTGCTGCTTTTGAACTTACTGCTGCAGTGGGAGCTCTTTTAGGACACAGTTATCCTTTATTTTTAAAGTTCAAAGGTGGAAAGATAATTGCTACAGGTGCAGGGATTATATTTACTATTTCTCCCTGGTCAGGGCTGATTGGCTTATTGCTTTTTATTGTTACACTGGCTGTAACCCGTTATGTATCTTTATCCAGCATGGTGGCTGCCCTATCTATACCAGTGACTTTTTATTTATTTAACTTCTCCCCACCCTACGTGATTTTTGCCGTGCTGGTAGCAGTATTTGCTGTTTATAAACATCGTTCTAATATTAAAAGGTTGATTTCCGGCACGGAATTTAAAATTGGCCAGAAGAAGTTATAAAAGTTAGGGAGGAAATATTTATGAGTATAACTGTTGCTGTAGTTGGTGCGGGAAGTTGGGCTACCGCACTTGCAGTACAGTTGGCCCGAAACGGACATGATGTAAAAATGTGGGCCAGGAGTAATAAATTAGCTGAGGAAATTAATACAGGGAGGGAAAATAAAAAATACCTGCCCGGGATAAAAATACCTGATAATATCAGCTGCAGTACTGACCTCGAAAAAGTGATAGACGGTGTGGGAACAGTTCTTTATGGTGTACCATCCCATGCTTTTAGAGATGTATTTAATAAAACATATCCACTTCTTTCTTCTGATGCTACAGTGATAAATGTAGCAAAAGGTATTGAAGAAAGCACATTAAAAAGAATGTCAGAAGTGTTTGAAGAAGAAACGTCACCTGGAGATGTAGAAAGGTATGTAACACTTTCCGGTCCTAGTCATGCTGAAGAAGTAGCCAGGGATATTCCTACTGCGGTAGTGGTGGCCTCCCGGGATCAAAAAAGGGCGGAATATGTTCAAGATCTATTTATGTCTTCCAGTATGCGGGTTTATACTAACCCTGATGTAGTAGGTGTGGAACTAGGCGGTGCATTAAAAAATATAATAGCCCTGGGAACAGGTATTGCCGATGGATTGGGATTTGGAGATAATACCAAGGCTGCTTTAATGACAAGGGGTTTAGCTGAAATTACTCGTCTTGGGAAGGCCATGGGTGCTTTTCCCTTTACATTTGCCGGTTTGGCCGGGGTAGGTGATTTAATAGTAACCTGCACCAGTATGCACAGCCGAAACCGGAGAGCTGGAATTGAGATAGGAAAGGGTAAGAGCCTGGAGGAGGCTGTAGAAAGTGTACGCATGGTGGTGGAGGGAGTACGCACCACCAGGGCGGCCAAAAAGCTGGCCGCCCTCCATTCGGTTGAAATGCCCATTACAGAGCAGACGTACAATGTCTTGTTTGAAGGATATTCTGCTAGAGAAGCTGTAATGGAACTTATGGGACGTGACAGTAAGCCGGAGATAGAAGAGATTGTTACGGCGAACTGGCTGACTTAATACTTTTATATACATTTTCAATATATTTAATTACTTCGTCTCCAATAAGGTAAGCCAGTGAATTTTGCAGCCACTGGTTTACCTTATTACTTTCAACAGCTTCACCGGCAATTATCATTAGGCTGTATTTAAACGTATCTCTTTCTCTACTAAAATAATCTGCAGCAAGTTTTTTCCCTTTTTTAGTAGCCTCTAAAGCTGATGTTTTACCGTCTACAGGTAAGATATCTATTAATCCCTTCTTTTTCAGAGAGTGAGTTATTCGGCTTGCAGTTGATCTATTCCATAAACATAACGCTGCTAAATCACTCATAGACAGTCCCTGGAAAGCAATAATAGTTAATAAAGCAGTAAATTGTGCTGGCGTTAATTCTAAGATCTTAAGCTCTTTTTCAAATGCAACATCCAAAACGTGATACAGCCTTCGCAAGTACATCCATAAGCGCCACTGTTCTGCCAGCAGTGGGTTATCTATACAAGGGTTATTTTTTAAAAATAATTTGGCTGTTTTATTTAAATCACCCTCTAAAAAATGTTTGAGCTTTTTATTGGCTGTTTGCTGCTTGTGGTTAGGGGATTTTTTAGTTTTCAAAGTACTCACCTCTACTAAGTAATTTAAAATATTACTACCTTACTGCTTAGAGCAGTAAGGTTTTTTTTTAGTGTACGTTGCATATAGACATTATGTTCCACAAATTGGCAGTAATTTTATTAAATTAATTTTTGTTTTTAATCATTTTTCTAGATTAATACAACATACAATTAATCAGTGTGCTATTAATTTTTTCAAATTATTTGCTGATACGGTCATATTAAAAATATTTACTTAATATATATATATTGTTATTGTATACTCCTGGAAAAAAATACACATGGACGGGACTACCCGATGCCTGGGTTGGGATCAGCGCTTAACGGCTGTCCTAACCTTGTTTGTGGGCAGGGGAGGGATGCGTTTATTTACATAGATAATTAAGTATAATTGGGAGGTATTAAGTTTATATATTTTATAAGGAGGGAGAGTATGTATGGAAAAAATTGATCTTTTCCGAGATATTGCAGAGCGTACTGGCGGAGATATTTATTTGGGCGTAGTCGGTGGTGTACGCACCGGCAAGTCTACATTTATAAAAAGATTTATGGATTTAGTGGTAATTCCTAATATTAAAAATGTCCATGACAGGGAACGGGCAAAAGATGAACTCCCACAGAGCGGGGCAGGACGTACTATTATGACTACGGAACCCAAATTTGTGCCCAATGAAGCTGTAGATATTACTATCAGTCCAAACCTCCAAGTAAAAATGCGTTTAGTGGATTGTGTTGGTTACAGGGTAGAAGGAGCATTGGGTTATGAAGAAGAAGATGGCCCTAGAATGGTTACTACTCCCTGGTTTGAAGATCCCATTCCATTCCAGGAAGCTGCTGAAATAGGTACCCGAAAGGTGATATCTGAACATTCTACCATTGGTGTGGTAATAACAACCGATGGTTCTATCACTGACATTCACAGGGAAAATTATGTGGAAGCCGAAGAACGGGTGGTGGAAGAATTAAAAGAACTGGGTAAACCTTTTGTAATTATAATGAACAGCATCCGTCCCGCTTCCCCGGAAGTTGAGACTTTATCTGCAGAGCTGCAGGAAAAATATGATGTTCCGGTGCTTCCTGTAAATGCTGCAGAACTTAACCAGGATGATATTTTATATATTTTAGAACAAATTCTATTTGAATTCCCAGTAAATGAAGTTAGTATATCACTTCCGCCTTGGGTTGAAGAATTGGATTCCAAGCACTGGTTGAGAGACAGCTTTGAAGATGCGGTAAAAACCACTGTACATCATGTTCGGAGGCTGCGCGATATTGAAACTGCTGTAGAAGCACTGGCAGATTATGATTTTGTTGAACAGGTAAATTTAAAGAGCATGGACATGGGAACCGGTACTGCTGCCATTGAGATGCAGGCAAAACGGGAGCTGTTCTTTAAAGTATTATCTGAAGAATGCGGCCACGATGTTAACGGGGACGAAGATATTTTCCGCTTAATGCGTGAATTTACGGTGGCTAAAAATGAATGGGATAAAGTTTCCGATGCCTTTGCAGAAGTTAAAGAAACTGGTTACGGGGTAGTCACACCGCGTTTAGATGAGATGAACTTGGAAGAACCGGAGTTAATTCGCCAGGGCAGCCGGTTTGGGGTTAAACTTAAAGCCAGTGCCCCCTCGCTGCATATTATAAGAGCAGATATAACTACTGAAATAACTCCCATAATTGGTACTGAAAAGCAGTGTGAAGAATTAGTACGGTATATGCTGGATGAATTTGATGAGAACCCGAAGAAAATTTGGACATCTGAAATTTTTGGTAAGAGCCTGCATGATTTGGTAAGGGAAGGTGTTCAAAATAAGATTCACCGGATGCCTGAGAACGCCCAGGCAAAATTGCAGGAAACACTGCAGCGTATTGTTAATGATGGTAGTGGGGGACTTATTTGTATTATTATTTAAAAAGTTAGTATAAGCTTTCTAAACCTTGACCATAAATGGTCAGGGTTTTTATTTCACTAATTAGGAGCGAAGCGACCGGAAAGTTTTTATCTAGACAATATCTTAATATGTAGAAAAATAGCTGCCCAAATGGGCAGCTAAGATGGGGGAGGAGTGATTTGCTCTAACCAACTTGTTTTTCTTTTTTTCTGGAATAATTTGGGCTTAATAAACCGGCGGGGCTGGCATATTCATCAGTTTTGTTTTTCATACATGATATACACTCATCGCAGCTGCTTGATTTATCTTTGGTTTCATGGTACACGAATAATTTACCCTCAAAATTTCTCAGTACAACTTTGCTATCTGACTGGGAGATCATATATTGAGGATTAACTGGTATTTTTCCACCTCCGCCGGGAGCATCTACCACAAATTGAGGTACACATAGGCCAGACGTATGTCCGCGCAATGACTCAATAATTTCAATTCCCTTGGATACTGACGTGCGGAAATGACCAATTCCAACGGATAGGTCACACTGGTAGAGGTAGTAAGGACGAACCCTGATTTTAACCAATTCTCGAACCAGTTTTCTATAAATATGCTGGCAGTCATTTACATTCTTTAATAAAACACTCTGGTTCCCCACCGGTATACCTGCGTCAGCTAATTTTTGGCATGCCTTTTTCGATTCTTCAGTAATTTCATTAGGATGGTTGAAATGAGTATTTACCCAAATGGGATGGTATTTTTTTAACATGCTGCACAATTTATCAGTAATACGCTGGGGTAAAACCACCGGCATTCGGGTACCTATTCGTATTATTTCAACGTGTTTGATGGAGCGAAGCTGTTTTAAAATATATTCTAACTTGCTGTCGCATAAAGTAAGCGGGTCACCGCCGGAAATTATAACATCCCTGATGCTGTTGTTACTTTTGATATGCTTGATGGCTTTGTCTGTTTGAGATTTTGGCAGCGGTTTATCATGTGAACCTGCCAGCCGGCGTCTGGTACAATGACGGCAGTACATGGAGCACTGGTCAGTTACCAGTAACAGTGCCCGGTCTGGATAGCGGTGGGTAACGCCGGGTACAGGGGAGTCCACGTCTTCATGGAGCGGATCTTCCATATCGTCTTTATTAACCTGCAGTTCCATTTCCCAGCATGAAAAATTTCCAATAATTTGTTTTTGATATTACTCATTATTACCTCCTCTGTTATGTGCTGCTTTGTATTTAAAAATAAAAATCCCATACCCGGGTAACTGCACAAGGGGTATGGGCAGAAAACCTGCTCATTGGGCAGGCTTAACTTTAGAGCTTTGCTTCCCCTTGCTACGCCTACGAGGTTAGCTGACGGGTTCGGGCTGAAGGGTAGCCCTACCAATTGGCTGTGACTTACAACCGCATGGATTCACCCCCAAAAAGTGGGTCCCCCGCTTCTCATAAAAAGAATTAAGCGTTACAAAAAGTAAAGTTATAATATTTTATTAAAAAGTTTTAGTTATTATAACTGGAAACAGCTGTAAAGTCTAACTCGGTATGGTAGTATATATGTTGTTCAGCTGGTGTTAAAGTTTCTTAGGCGCAGTTGTTGGAGTTGAACTGCCAAATAGTAAGCAATGCTTTGATAAGTCCATATTATGGCTGTTTAATTTTAAAATTTAATTTTAATAAAATAATTACTTTATATCTGTGGGTATAATAAAATTAATTATTGTCTTACAAATATGCAGATGGTATAATGTCTTCACACGAGGGATTTATATCCTTTCCACATAGACAACCAGGGGTGGTACAATGCGTAGTAAGGATCCACGATTTTTTTTAGTACGGGAAGATATACTGCCGGAAGCAATTTTAAAAACAGCTCAGGCTAAGGAATTGTTGCGTAAAGGACATGCCATAACAGTTAATGATGCGGTGGAAAAAGTAGGGCTTTCCCGGAGTGCTTTTTACAAGTATAAAGACGGGGTATACCCGTTTTATCAATGGAGCCGGGGTAAAATAGTTACCCTGTCTTTAATGCTGGAACACCGTGCCGGGGTACTATCAAATATACTAAACAACATAGCTCATGTCAGGGGAAATGTAATTACAATAAACCAGAATGTTCCCCAGGAAGGTGTAGCAAATGTTACTATTTCCATTGAAACCGCAGATTTAATAGGTGACTTGGAAGAACTGGTAACCCGGCTGCAGGGGTTAGACGGGGTTCGAAAAGTAGAACTGGTGGGACAAAGTTAGCAATGTTATTGCAAAAAATGGAGGGTGCTTTATTATGAGTAACCAACAGGTGGTAAAAATAGGATTGTTGGGCTTAGGGACAGTTGGGCGAGGTGTCTACAGGATTTTAACAGAGAATGCCCAAAATATTATGCAGAGAAGTGGTTTAAAAATAGATATAAAAAAAATACTGGTTAGAGATTTGACAAAAAAACGCGGGATTAACGTTGATGAAGAAATATTAACTACTGATATTAATGATATAGTTGACGACCCGGAAATTAATGTCGTTGTGGAAGTTCTCGGTGGTATTGAACCGGCTCTTAATTATGTTTTAAATTCTTTAAATAAAGGTAAAAGTGTTGTTACTGCCAATAAAGACATGGTAGCCGTTCACGGGAAAGAGCTTTTTGCTGCTGCTGAAGCTAACAACTGTGATCTTTTTTTTGAAGCCAGTGTTGCCGGTGGAATTCCAATTATTAGAACATTAAAACAGAGTCTTGCAGCAAATAATATTGAACAAGTATTTGGAATTATTAATGGTACAACTAACTATATGCTTACTAAAATGACTAGAGAGGGCTGTGATTTTGATGAGGTTTTAAAGGAAGCTCAGGAAAAGGGATATGCAGAAGCTGATCCTACTTCAGACATTGAAGGCTATGACGCTGCCCGTAAAATTGCTATTCTAGCATCTATTGCTTTTAATACCAGGGTAACCCTGGATGACGTATATGTGGAGGGAATTACCAGTATTTCAGCGGAAGATATTGCTTATGCAAAGGAACTAGGGTATATTATTAAATTATTAGGTATTGCTAAATTAACAGAAGAAGGTATTGAGGTAAGGGTGCATCCGACCTTAATTCCGCAGGAACACCCGCTGTCATCGGTGAATGATGCTTTCAATGCAGTATTTGTCCGGGGAGATGCAGTGGGTGATACTATGTTTTACGGCCAGGGGGCAGGAGAACTGCCTACAGCCAGCGCAGTGGTAGCAGATATAATGGATGCTGCCAGGGACATTGCCAAAAATGTTCCTGGGATTATAGGCTGTACTTGTTATGATAATAAGCCTATAAAACCGATGAGTGAAACAAAAAGCCGCTTTTATGTACGTCTCCTGGTTTTAGATAAGCCTGGAGTTCTGGCATCTATAGCACTGGTATTTGGAAATAAAGATGTAAGTCTGGCTTCAGTTATTCAAAAAGATGAAGAAGGCAGTACAGCGGAACTAGTCCTGATTACCCATGAAACAAAAGAAGAAAACCTGCAGGATGCACTATTGGACATTAGACAGCTATCTTGTGTTAAGAATGTAGCTAATGTAATTAGAGTTGAGGGGTAAGGAAAATGATACGGGTTTATGTACCGGCTACTACAGCAAACTTAGGCCCAGGGTTTGACTGCTTGGGTATGGCGTTAAATTTACATAATGTCGTAGAAATGGAAAAATTAGATGCGGGGCTGCATATTGAAGTGCAAGGTGACGGATCAGCGGATATTCCCCGGGACGAAAGCAATATTGTATATCAGGCAGCATTAAAAGTATTTGAAACGGTTAACTTTTTTCCAGCAGGTCTTAGAATTAAACTAACTAATCAAATTCCTGTCTGCCGTGGACTGGGCAGCAGTGCAGCAGCTATTGTTGGCGGGATTGTAGCAGCCAACCTGCTGTCAGGCAGTAAATTAAGCAAAGATAAAATGCTGGACCTGGCAGTACAGATGGAAGGGCATCCCGATAATGTGGCTCCCGCTCTGTTTGGGGGTATAACAGTTTCGGCTGCAGCTGAAGGAGAAGTACATTATATCTGCATTGCCCCGCCGGCAGGATTAAAGACAGTAGTGGCAGTACCGGATTTTAAACTTTCTACAAAGCTGGCCCGGGAAGTTCTTCCCAACCAAGTACCTCTGCAGGATGCAGTTTTTAACGTAGGGCGTGCTGCTCTGTTGGCGGCGGCATTGTGTAAAGGTGATTTAGATAAATTATGCTGTGCCATGGAAGACCGGCTTCATCAAAATTACAGAGCATCTCTGGTTCCAGGCATGAAAAAAGTTCTGGCAGCAGCAAGGCTGGCCGGGGCTAAAGGCGTTGTGTTATCGGGGGCTGGTCCTACATTAATTGCTTTTGCCGATGACAATTTTGAACTAATAGCTAAAGTAATGAGGGATACCTTTAAAGAAAGCGGCATAATAGCACAGGTCATGCTGCTTGAGCCTACTCCAGTAGGTGCCAGGGCAATGGAAAGAATGTAGACGGGAGTGAAAGAACAGAATGTTAATTGTACAAAAATATGGAGGCAGTTCAGTTGCTACTCCTGAGCGTATAAAAAGGGTTGCTAAAAGGGTAGTTGACGGTTATAAAGCTGGCAATAAAATGGTTGTTGTAGTATCTGCCATGGGTGATACAACAGATGAGCTTATTGATCTAATGAAAAAAGTGACCAGCAAGCCAGTAGAGCGGGAGGTTGATATGCTTCTTTCTACTGGTGAGCAGATTTCAATTGCTTTACTATCTATGGCCATAAATGATTTGGGATGTAAAGTTATTTCTCTTACCGGGGCACAGGCCGGGGTGAAAACTAACAATGTACATAATAAAGCTAAAATTATTGATATAAATGTTCAGCGTTTACAAAGCGAGTTGAATAAAGGGAATATTGTGGTAGTGGCAGGTTTTCAAGGCGTCAGTGAAAAAAATGAAATTACTACATTGGGGCGCGGGGGTTCTGATACTTCTGCTGTGGCACTGGCAGCGGCATTAAAGGCAGATTTGTGTGAGATTTATACTGATGTGGATGGGGTTTATACTGCCGATCCCAGGGTCGTTCCAGATGCCAGTAAATTAAAATATGTATCTCATGACGAAATGCTGGAATTTGCCAGCTTGGGTGCTCAAGTTCTGCACCCTCGTTCGGTGGAATTAGCTAAACTGTATAATATGCCAATTGCTGTACGTTCAAGTTTTGATTTTAATACTGATGGCACCATAGTTCAGGAGGTTAGCAATATGGAAAAAGAATTAGTTGTTAGCGGTGTTGCATACGACGATAATGTGGCCAGGATAGGCCTGTATGATGTTCCCGATAAACCTGGTATTGCTTCTAAGATTTTTAGGGCACTGGCCAACAAAAACATTGACGTGGACATGATAATTCAAAGTGCGGTACGTAATAATGTTAACGACATCTCATTTACAATTGCCAGGGATGATCTCCAGAAAGCTCTGTCTGTAGTTGAAGAGATACAAGATAAGGTTGGTTTCAGTCGTTATGCACATGATGAGGATGTATCCAAGGTTTCCATTATAGGTTCTGGTATGGTAAGCAATCCTGGCGTGGCAGCCACCATGTTTGAAGCTTTGGCTGACGAGGGAATTAATATAGAAATGATAACTACTTCAGAAATAAAAGTATCCTGTGTTGTTAAGTCCCGGCACGCTGTCCAGGCTGTTAGAGCTATTCATAAAAAATTCGAGTTGGATGCAATCTCATAAGCTAAAACAACAGGGTATATTGAAAGGGGAAGGGCGCATCTATGGGTGCGCCTTTATCTTTTATTTAGGAAAATATGCATTTTTAAAATTGTGGATAACAACTGAGTTCGTTCAAGTATATGTGCCAGCGTGTTTTCGGAGTGTAAATACCTTGGTGGTGATAACAACAAAGGTTAAATGGACATCATACCTTTAAGATTATAAAAGAGGTATTATTGACATACGTTCATTTTGGCCATAGAATATACCTAGGGAGGGAAATGTTATGCCACGGCCACCTAAATGTAGAAGAGTGGAATTTTTGCCAGAAATAACGTATTTTAAACCGGCTGGAGTACCGCTGGTAAAACTGGAAGAGATAGCTTTAACAGTAGAGGAATTAGAAGCGATACGCCTTAAAGATTTGGAAGGATTAGAGCAGGAAGTATGTGCTGAAAGAATGGAGGTTTCTAGGCCTACTTTTCATCGCATTCTTGTAACTGCAAGAAACAAAGTTGCAGAAGCCCTGGTACAAGGAAAAGCCATAAGGATAGAAGGTGGGAACTTTCACCATGCCGGCAAACATGGAGGCAGGCGGTGCAGAAATAAAGGTAAAAGCTGCTGAATATAATTAACCATAAATTTAGTGGGGGGGTTATAAATGTCGGTAATGGTGCCCATTGTAGTTGAACAAACAGTTTGGGGTGAACGGTCATATGATATTTATTCGCGGCTTTTAAAAGATAGGATTATATTTATTGGTGGTCCAATAGATGATAGTAAGGCCAACTTGGTTATAGCCCAAATGCTATTTTTAGAAGCAGAAAACCCGGAAAAGGACATCTACCTGTATATAAATTCGCCCGGTGGTGTTGTAACAGCTGGGTTAGCTATTTATGACACTATGCAGTATATTCGACCTGATGTATCAACTATCTGTATGGGCCAGGCTGCCAGTATGGGTTCATTTCTGCTGGCGGCAGGAGCGAGA
Source organism: Desulfotomaculum sp. (assembly GCA_017656165.1). Classification (GTDB taxonomy): domain Bacteria; phylum Bacillota; class Desulfotomaculia; order Desulfotomaculales; family Desulfohalotomaculaceae; genus Desulforadius. The sequence goes on along the minus strand of JACDOL010000012.1, from coordinate 11,514 downwards.
GGTAAGAGATATGCTCTACCTTACTCCCGGATTATGATTCACCAGCCCATGGGAGGAGTGCAGGGGCAGGCTACGGATATAGATATTCATGCCAGGGAAATAATTAAAATGAAAGAAACATTAAATAAACTACTTGCTCAGCATACTGGCCAGTCAATTGAAAAGATAGCAAGGGATACAGAAAGAGATTTCTTCATGACTGCAGAAGAAGCCCGGGATTACGGTCTTATTGATAAAGTTGTTACCAAAAGAAGAAAATAAATTGGTTATTAAAAGACTTGCACTTTTAATGTGCAGGTCTTTTTTATAAGTTTTGAGCAGTCAAATTATTTACCAGAGCAAACGATAGTGTGTTCTTCAATATATATATGCCGGTGTGTTTTCGGAGTGTAAATATCTTGGCGGTGATAAGACTGAAGTCTTTTTATAACATATTTTATGTTTTTTTGGTAAGCATAACATTGAGTAATCGTTGAAGGTGATAAAATTGAATTTTAATGAGATTACTTTTGAAGATATCAAAAGAGCAGGGGATGTTCTATCTGGCGTTTCTAAAAAAACCGATTTTATTTACAGCAATATTTGTGACGGTTGTGATGTTTACTTGAAGCTGGAAAACCTGCAGCGAACAGGTTCTTTTAAAATCAGAGGTGCTTACAATAAGATATATAATTTAAATGCGGAAGAAAGGGTTAAAGGGGTAATAGCATCTTCTGCAGGCAACCATGCCCAGGGAGTTGCTTTGGCGGCATCCATTTTTGGTATTAGATCAATTGTTGTAATGCCGGAGACTGCACCCCTTTCCAAAATATCTGCCGCGAAAAATTACGGGGCGGAAGTGATATTATACGGGAATGTTTATGACGATGCTTATGCTCGGGCAGTTGATATTAAACAGAAAACCGGGGCACAGTTTATTCATCCTTTTGATGATCCCCACATCATATCTGGCCAGGGTACTGTTGGTTTAGAAATAATGGCACAGATACCTGGTACTGATGTCATTATTGTACCTATAGGTGGGGGAGGATTAATTTCAGGTATAGCCCTGGCAGCCAAAAAAATAAAACCGGGTATAAAAATTATTGGCGTTGAATCTGCTGCTGCAGCCTCAATGAAAAAATCATTACAAATAGGCAGGCCAACTAGCTTAAAGAGTGCTGCTACTATAGCTGATGGAATTGCAGTAAAAACTCCAGGTGAATTAACATATCAAATAACCAGCCGGTACGTAGATGAAATTATTACTGTAGACGAAGATGAAATAATTATGGCTGTGCTTTTTCTTTTAGAAAAGTTTAAGGTGGTGTCTGAAGGAGCCGGGGCTGTATCCATGGCAGCATTAATTAATGGAAAGGTTGACTTTCCTGGGAAAAAAATTGTTGCGGTAATTAGTGGAGGGAACATCGATATTAGCGTTCTGGGTCGGGTAGTAGATAAGGGGTTGGCCAAGGCCGGACGTAAAACAGAACTATCTACAATTATTTTAGATAAACCTGGCAGCCTGCAGGACATTATAAAAATAATATCAGACCAGGGAGCCAATATTGTGGAGATTTATTACAACCGCATCAGTCTGGAGGCAGAACTTGGTTATGCTAGGGTTAATATGGTAATAGAAACTCAGAACAGTGAGCACCTGGAACAAATAATAAAAAAACTGCATGAAAAGTGCTTTAAAATTCAGTATTAGAATTTTAGGAAACTAGACAGTTTATAGACAAGATTTTACTGCTGGGGTACAATGGTATAGATGATATAATAAGGAGAGTTTTACCTTGGCAGAACTGCTGGATGCATTACATAAATACTTTGGGTTTCAGAATTTCCGCCCCGGCCAGAGGGAAATAATTGAAAAAGTGATGGCTGGCGAGGATGTGCTGGCTGTAATGCCCACCGGACAGGGAAAGTCGCTCTGCTATCAGCTGCCTGGTTTAATACTGCCGGGAGTAACCTTAGTCATATCCCCGCTGGTGGCTTTAATGAAAGACCAGGTGGACAGCCTGCACATGAAAAATCTTCACCAGGTAACTCTAATAAATGGTCAGTTAACTAGAGAAGAGCAAAAACAAAGATTGGACGGAATTAGGGATGGAAAATACAAAATAATCTATGCTGCCCCCGAGCGTCTTCGTACCAGGAGTTTTGCCAGTTTAATAGAAGATATTTCACTGGCTATGTTGGTGGTAGACGAAGCCCACTGTATTTCTCAATGGGGGCATGACTTCCGGCCGGATTATCTTTATCTAAGGGAGTTTATTAATATGGCAAACCGTCCCCGGGTTTTAGCTCTTACTGCTACTGCTACGCCAAAAGTTCAGTATGACATTCTGCAGCAGTTGGGGATAGAAAATGCTGCTAAGGTGGTGGTAAGCAGCGACCGGCCTAATTTGTACCTGGAAGTAAGAAAGCTGGAAAAAGGAAGCTCAAAGCTGGCGGCTTTAATGGATATTTTATATTCTGAAAAAGGGAGCGGTATTATTTATACTGCCACTAGAAAAGAAACAGAAGAGGTGGCACAGTTTATAATATCGCGTATGGGTATCAAAGCAGCACCATACCATGCCGGAATGGATTCTGAGCAGAGGGCTGAAGTGCAGGAAGGATTTATTAATGGTGATTACAACGTGGTGGTAGCAACCAACGCTTTTGGAATGGGTATAGATAAGCAAGATATCCGTTTTGTAATTCATTACAGCATACCTTCCAGCTTGGAAGCATATTATCAAGAGGTTGGCCGGGCGGGCCGTGATGGTGAACCGGCTAGGTGCATTCTTTTTTATACTCCTAAAGATCGGGCGCTTCATGAATGGATGATTGATAACGACAGCATAACTAGAGAACACATGGTTGTTTTTTGGAAGGCTTACCAGAAAAACCTGCATAACGGTCGCTCTAAACTGGATATAAATGAACTGGGTAGAGCCGGGGTGGATGAAAACCGCCTGCGTCTTCTGATCGCTGCCCTGGAAAGACGGGGGATTATTACCTTATTGGAACGATATTCAGAATATATAGAAGTAAGACCAGGCGCCAATAATATGGGGCCTGAAATTGCCCAATCAATTTTATTAGAATCACAAAGGCGTCAGGCTGACCGGCGCAGCAAGCTGTCCTTTCTAGTAAATTGGATAAACAGCGGGCGCTGCCGGCGTGAGGTTTTACTGGAATATTTCGGGGAGAAAATTAAAAAATGTCCCCAAAACTGCTGTGACAATTGTACAAAAAGTAAAGATGGAGAAGAATATTCATTTGCCCCCCTGGAAGTGCTGCGCTGTGTACAGCAGTTAAGATATGGGGTGGGTCGAAAAAAGCTGGCATCAATTCTTCGCGGTTCTAAAGCTAAAGATATTATCGTGCGCGACTACCATCTAATACCTAATTATGGAAAATTAAAAAATTACAGTATTGATTCTATACTGGCAATGATAGACAGGCTTTTAGGGGACGGCTATTTAATGATTGACGGAGATCAATACCCTGTGCTAGAGCTTACCTCTCAGGGATGGGAAGCCCTATCTTTAGGTAATCCCATGCCTGTACCTGCTGAAGCAGTTAAAAATACCGTTACAGTAGTTGAAAATAAGCTCTTCTGCAAGAAAAATGAAATCGATAATAAACTGCTGTCTGCATTAAAAGAATACCGCGGCAGCTTGGCCCGGCAGAGCAGGCAGCCTGCATTTATGATTTTTCACGACCGGGTATTAGAAGAAATTGCTCGCTTAAAACCTAAGTCTTTAGAACATTTAAGCCGGATACCTGGGATTGGCCCTAAGAAACTGGATTTATATGGAAGAGATTTAATAGCTATTGTGGGATATCATTGTTGATAAAAAGCCTTTGCTCCTCAAACATACTCGGCGCTTTTCCTCCAGCTTATTGGTTCAATAAATTGCCCCCCCTACATTTGCTGGCTATCGTTTTCTACGGTAAATACCTTGGCTGTACACAATTTACTTTCTGATAGTGTAAAAAATACGAACCGGTAAATAGTACCGGTTCGTATTTAAGGATGGTTAACTCTGAGGGATACAAATAATTTGACCTATTCTTAACCGGTTGGGGTCAACACCTGGATTAGCGGCCTGAATGGCTTCTACGGTAGTATTATATCTTATGGCCAGCCTGTAGAATGTGTCACCAGGCCTTACCCTGTAGGGGAAGGTGCCTGATGGACATGGTCCAGGTCCGGGTGTACCCGGAATACAAATGGTTTGGCCAATCTGCAGGTTGTTGGGGTCAACTCCCGGGTTGGCAGCCCTGATGGCTTCTACAGTGGTGTTGTACCTCTGTGCCAGGCTGTAGAAGGTATCGCCTGCTCTAACCCTGTAAGGGAATGTTTCCGGTGGGCATACCGGCTGCGGTCCTGCTTCTGGGATGCAAATAGTTTGGCCGATCTGCAGGTTGTTGGGGTCAACTCCCGGGTTAGCGGCCTTGATGGCTTCTACAGTGGTGTTGTACCTTTGTGCCAGGCTGTAGAAGGTATCGCCTGCTTTAACCCTGTAAGGGAATGTTCCCGGTGGGCATACTGGTTGCGGTTTCTTTGGAATGCATATGGTCTGGCCAATCTGCAGGTTGTTAGGATCAACTCCCGGGTTGGCAGCCCTGATGGCTTCTACAGTGGTGTTGTACCTTTGTGCCAGGCTGTAGAAGGTATCGCCTGCTCTAACCCTGTAAGGGAATGTTTCCGGTGGGCATACCGGCTGCGGTCCTGCTTCTGGGATGCAAATAGTTTGGCCGATCTGCAGGTTGTTGGGGTCAACTCCCGGGTTAGCGGCCTTGATGGCTTCTACAGTGGTGTTGTACCTTTGTGCCAGGCTGTAGAAGGTATCGCCTGCTTTAACCCTGTAAGGGAATGTTCCCGGTGGGCATACTGGCTGCGGTTTCTTTGGAATGCATATGGTCTGGCCGATCTGCAGGTTGTTAGGATCAACTCCAGGGTTGGCATCAATTAAATCTTGAACTGTAATGCCGTACCTCTTGGCTATGGAGCAAAAAGTGTCGCCGCGCTGGATAATATATGGCCTTGTTCCTGGCGGGCATTTACCCGGTGTTACCCCGGGGATGCATATAACCTGCCCTACTCTTAAATTGTCTGGGTCAACTCCCGGGTTGGCAGCAATTAAATCGTCCAGTGATACACCATACCAGCGGGCAATGGAGTAAAATGTGTCACCGGGGCGAATGGTGTAAGGAATGCCGCCCGGGCATATTGGTTGACGGGTTTTCATATACTAATCAACTCCACTCCTGTTTTAATTTTGCTAAAATCTATAAATATGTTATGTATAAAACAGTTAACTGGTGATTGTGGATGAAAAAATTTATTAATTATATTACTTAAGGAATAACAATATTTATACTTTTAGCTGTAAATGTTATCATGGAACTGGGTGGTAAATAAGGATAATTATCTACTACCTTTCCACTTAAAAAGCTGGCCAACTCCCATTACTCATCATTTTCGCTTTCCCAAAGCTGACCCGGAGCAATGATTTCTTCTGCAGCCTGCTTATTATCTTTAAGCTGGGAAAATAGGTGGCGCTGCATGCTGAATTCTCCTGTAATGCTGTCAACTTGAATGGAGTCTACGGCCAGCAGGCGGCTGTTTTCCTGGCGCCTGCTAAAATGAAGCAGCATAACGGAGTACGGTCTTCTTTGCTTTTCCTGCAGTGTGCCAAGACCGGAAGCACCGCTGGTTCCCGCATTTACCAGAATGCTATTTTTTATTTTGCTAACCTTATACTGGTGATTGTGGCCAAAAACAAAAATAGGTGCTTTTTCTGCCAGTGGTTTAGCTATGTAGGGACTGTGAACTGCTATTATATCAATTTTATTCCTGGAGTCATTTACCTTGCTGCGGATTGCATCTTCAATATAATCCAGATACTGTCTTACTACATGAGGAGGTGGGGGTTCAATATCCTGTGTTTGGGATGCTGGATCGTGAAAGCCCATGATAGTAAGGCCGTTAAGTTCTACAAAATGTTCAGCTACGATAACATTACTAAGTTCTTTCATTTTGTTAATTATATCTGGTGAATCATGATTTCCTGCTATATATACATAAGGTACGTTAAGGTTTTCTATCCTGTCTAGAAGCAGTCCTTCCAAGGGTGTCCCAAAATCACTTATATCCCCGGTATCGATTATGAAGTCTACTTCAAATAATTCAGCCATTCTTCCTATAAGCTGGATAGCAGCTGGGTTGTTGTGAATATCTGATACATGAAGGACTTTAATGATTCCTTCAGTTTCTTCAATGGGACTTAAGTTTTCAATTTGGTTGTACAATTCATTAAAGTTCTGTGCGGCCAACTGCAGTTTATGGCTTAAGGTGTCAATTTTAGCCAGTGTTTTTTCAGCAATACATATCATCCATGGCGCAGCCTTCAGTACCCCCTCATATTCCGGGTTGTTAAACCTGCTGGCATGAAAGTCTTTGTATGTAGCTCCCAGCAGCAGACCTACAACAGCTACGGATACAGCTATAGCTTTAAAATAATCCGCAGGTTTATTAGAGCGCAGTATAAAAGCAGCAAATATGCCTCCCGAGGCAGCAAGAAAAATTAATTCTGCTATGTAACGCTGAGCTTCTATGCGCAGATTTTCTTCCACCTTGCGAAAAATTTCCTCTTGATTGGGTTTATTTTCTAATACATTTTGAACTCGTTCCAAGTTTATGTTATAAAGGCGGACGGTTATTTTTATTGGGGTATTATGGGTATGGGCACGGATAAGTCCCAAGGGGGGGATTTCAATTTGTGTTGTTCCCTGCAGTGCCAGAGAAGTATTAACGTGAAATTCAAGTCCTTCTATGGATATATCCGCCCCACCAAAGAGATGCAGGAAGGTCAGGGACATAAAAATTGCCAGAATAATAACTGTTATTGATTTTTTTACAGTTTTATCCATATACAACCTACTTCCCAAAAGTTCTGTTACCAATATTATTTTATCCTGGCAGTGTTAAGGCAATGTTTGTAACCAATAATTTAATTATGGTAAAATACAGCAGTGCAGTATAATTTACAGGGTGGGGATAACTTGCAGCATGTAAAAATATACACAGATGGGGCCTGTTCCGGAAATCCAGGACCCGGGGGGTATGGTGCGGTACTGCTCTATGGAGATCATCGCAAAGAATTATCCGGGGCCTATGATAATACTACCAATAACAGGATGGAAATAATGGCTGTAATAAAGGCACTGGAAGCTTTGAAACGTTCCTGCAGGGTTACAATATATACAGACAGCCGCTACCTGGTAGATGCTATGACTAAAGGCTGGGTTGAGAAATGGCGTTCAAATAATTGGATGCGTACCAAAAAGGAGCGGGCTAAAAATGTTGATCTATGGATAAAGTTATTAGACATGGTACAGCGGCATGAGGTTGAATGGGTATGGGTTAAGGGGCATTCTGATAATGAAATGAATAATAGAGCCGACCAACTGGCGGTGAAAGCCATTCAAGAAAAACCCCGCTTAAAGGATAATCCCCTGTAGAATATAGGTTGAAGCTAAAAAATAGATATAATATAAGTATTTTTATTTATTTAATATGGGGGTATTTTCTTGGAACTGGTAAAGGAGGCCCTGTATTACCAGCAGCCCACAGCTAATAGGTACTTACTCGACTTTAAAAGTATATCGCATCTATATGATTATAACCCGTATATAAATGACAGCTACAGCAGGAGATTAAAATCTATTTCTGGTTATCCAAGTGCACTGCGCCGTGAACTATCTTCTATTCTAAAAGATTACAACAAAAAAATTGGTGCTGGTTATAAAACCCTAGAGAATATAAAAAAAATAAGCCATAACGCTGTAATAGTTATGACAGGACAGCAGCCGGGTTTCTTAACCGGGCCGCTGTATACTGTTTATAAAGCTTTGGCAGCCTGCCTCTTGGCTGAACGATTGAATAAAAAATTACATATACCGGTTGTCCCGGTATTTTGGATTGGTTCAGAAGACCATGATTTCCGCGAAATAAATCACGTTACCCTTCCCGGAAGAGATGAACCGGTGAGATTAGAAATATACTGTAAAAATCAAGGATATCAGTCAGTAGGAAATATAAGTCTTACACCAGGAATGAAACTGGTACTGGAACAGGTGATAAAAAATTGTCCGGGAGAGCACCAGCAGGTTTTAGCAGATAAGTTATTTGATACTTTTGAAGACAGTAATACTTTAGGGCAGTGGTTTGCTGTTATATTAGCCTGGTTGTTCAGGGATTTGGGTTTAGTGCTGGCTGATGCTTTACTGCCCGGCCTCCGCAGGATACAGGCACCTTTTTTTTACCGGGCAGTGCTGGAAAATAAAGAGGTGGAAGATGCTTTTTGCCGTGGATACTATGATGTTGCATCACTGGGACTTAAGCCCCAGGTGAAATATGAGCCGGGACACTCTCATATATTTTTTTATTATAATGGTCAGCGGACAGCACTGTTTAGAAATGGCGACAGTTTTAGAAGCAGGGATGGAAAGCTTAGGTGGCATAAAAATGAAATGCTTCTGCTGGCCGAAACTGAACCCCAGCTTTTTAGTCCCAATGTGGTACTTAAACCTGTGGCAGTAGAAATGATGTTTCCCCTCTTGGCTTATGTGGGCGGGCCCGGTGAAATAAGCTATTACGGAATGCTTAAAAATATATACCGGCATTATAATAGACAGATACCTATTGTATACCCCCGCCCCGGTATTACTCTTGTGGAGCCAAGGGCACTAAAATATTTAAACAGGTACAAAATTAGAGCAGTAGACTTTTTAAAAGATCACAATGGCTGTATCCATAACTACCTTCAGCAAACACAAGAAGTTTCAATTGATGAAATATTTGATAAATTTAAAAAGGATATAATATCGGCCCACAGTGAATTGTGCAGGCAGGTTAAAGTAATAGATAATAGAATTGACAAACTGGCAGATAAACATCTGCTGGATATATTAAAAAAGGTAAGCTGGCTTAAGAATAAATTAGAACAGTACAACCGTCAATCTCACAGGACATCTTTAAATCAACTGCACTGGTTAAAACACCGGCTGCTTCCATACAACTGCTGGCAGCATTAAACCCCGGTACTTAACCGCACCGGGGTTTAATATGTTTTATATTATCTCATTCCAGCAAGTATATAATACCCAAGATAGCCTACTACTATAACTCCGATAACATGAACAATCCAGAAACCGGCATTGGGATATGCCCATGTTGTCCCTGCCAGGGGACTGTCGCGCCTTTCAGTTTGTTCAGCCATTTCAAAAACCTCCCATCAGAGTATTTTTATTTATTTTGCCCAACATGATGGGATTATAAAATTAAATTATGTATTTACCGAATTTGCTGCTGTTTCTTGTTTTTTACTTTTAGAAATGGGCATCTGGATTAAAACTACACTTCCCAATACCAGTAATATACCAATTAGCTGGAAAATACTGATGTGCTCATGAAATATTAACGCTGCCAGCAGAACTGCTACAACGGGTTCAACGGTGGCAATAATTGATGCTTTACTAGATTCTACATATTTAAGGCCGGAGGTATATAATCCATAGGCAAATACTGTAGGTATTAAGGCATTTAGCAGCATAAGCCGGGCAGTATAACTATTTTTTAAGAGGTCTACTTGTTCCCACGGGTGTCCAAAACATGAAAGTAACAAACTGCCGAAGATGAATGAATAAAAAACAGTGGTCCAGGATGAGTATGTTGCTAATGCTTTTTTACCCAATATACTGTACAGGCCATAAGTTAACCCTGCTCCCAGACCAGCCAGCAAACCGGTTAAATTAATCCTAATATTTTCAAGGTTATATGCTTCAACTACCAACGAACACCCTATTAATGTAAATATTAAGGCAGTTATTTTTTGTTTAGTTATTTTTTCTTTGAAAATTATTCTAGAAAATATGGTTACAAATATAGGTGCAGTGTACAATAAAATTACTGCTGTTACTATGGTTGTTAAATTAATGGCTGTAATGTAAGTAAAGTTAAACAAACAAACTGAAATTAAACCTGCTGCTGCAAAAAAAGGTAGGTCTTTTGCTGCAATTTGTAGTAAATGACGTTGAAAAATAATTAAATATAAACCAATAATTAATGTGGTTAACAGAATACGGTAATTGGCAACGGTAATGGCAGGTACACCCTGCTGGAATAAAAAAGTACTGAAAATACCAACGCTGCCCCAGCAGGCTGCACCAGCTGCAATTAACATATAACCTTTTTTCATTAACGTTTCCCCTCATAATAATTTTTAATTAAGATAACATTTAGTTGTATGTTTGTACATACTTAAGATACAATTATTTTTGGGAGATGAAAAATATGAATGCCAAAATACTGGTTAGTGCATGTTTAGCCGGTTATAACTGTAAATATAACGGCGGTAACAACCTGGTACCGGTCATTGCAGAACTTGTTTCTAAAGGCTTAGCCCTGCCAGTTTGCCCTGAAGAATGGGGGGGGCTTCCAACTCCACGTCCTGCAAGTGAAATTAAAGGTGGGGATGGAAAAGATGTTTTAAATGGTGGTGCTGTTGTGGTGGATATTAATGGTAAGGATGTAACCAGAAACTTTCTAGAAGGTGCCAGGAAAGCAGTGAATAAAGCCTTGGAACATAGCATTGCCATGGCTATTTTAAAAGAAAGAAGTCCTTCTTGCGGCGTGCACTGGATATACGACGGTACATTTAAAAATATAAAAGTACCCGGCCGAGGGGTTCTTGCAGAAATGCTGTTCCAGGAAGGGATAAAGCTGTCTTCTGAAGAGGATTTGAAAAAAGACTGCAGCATCTTAAAAGAATTTGTGCCCTAAATAGTTTGGGCCTTCTACAAAGGCCCAAACTATTTAGGTGCGCCCGGCATGGGCGATGTCTATAGGGTGAAAGTCCCGAACGTTGAAGGTAGCAGTAAACGTTAGCTTAAGGCAAGGGTGTCTGTGAACCCGCAGGGGACTGAAGGAGTGCCGAGTCTTTCTCCGGCACGAACCAGGGAAACGACCCGCGAAGACCATCTAACGCACCTGATGGAACAAGTGGTTGAAAGAGACAATATGACTCAAGCACTGTACCGGGTGGAGAGCAATAAGGGAGCGCCGGGAATTGATGGAATGGAAACAAAATCCCTTCTTCCATTCCTCAAGGAACGTTGGCCCGAAATTAAACAGCAACTCCTAGACGGAACCTATCAACCCAAACCTGTACGTCGAGTCGAAATCCCGAAACCAGACGGGGGAGTAAGGCTGTTAGGGATACCAACGGTACTAGACCGCTTAATCCAGCAGGCCCTTTCCCAAATCTTAGCTATTGCTGATAAGAAGATACCTTCAAGCAGGGGTAATGATAAACGGCTGCTGTGTAAGAAGTGAAATGGGAACACCGCAAGGGGGCCCTCTGAGTCCACTTCTGGCCAATATCATGCTTGATGAGCTAGATTGGGAACTAATACGCCGGGGACATAAGTACGTACGATACGCCGATGACTGTAACATTTACGTCAAAA
>JACDOL010000011.1 GCA_017656165.1 Desulfotomaculum sp. | reverse complement strand
AATAAGAAGCAGGCATGAGCACCTGCTTCTTATTTATGTTAAGGGGGAAGGCTGATTAATTTTTTCAATAATCGCTTCAGTCATCTCAATGGTTGAAGACATTCCGCCTAAATCGTTTGTTAAATGTATCCCTTCTTTCAGCACTTCTATCACCGCATTATATATTAGTTCTGCGGCCTGAAACTCTTCCAAGTATTTGAGCATCAGTACTGCTGAAAGAACTGCCGCCAGCGGGTTTGCCTTGTTTTTTCCCGCCAGATCCGGTGCACTGCCGTGTACCGGTTCAAAAATAGCAACCTCACTGCCAATATTTGCCCCGGGAGCAACGCCTAAACCGCCTATTAAACCTGCACACAAGTCAGATATAATGTCGCCGTATAAATTAGGCATTACCAATACGTCATAATTACCGGGATCCTGTACCAACTTCATACACATGGCATCTACAATAACATCCTCAAACTCTATATTCTGGTATTCTTCAGCCACTTCCCTGGCACATTCTAAAAACAGCCCGTCACTTAATTTCATAATATTGGCCTTGTGTACAGCCGTTACCTTTTTGCGGTTATTTTTAACGGCATAATCAAAGGCAAACTTCACAATTCGTTTTGATGCTTCCCGGGTTATAATTTTAATACTCTCAGCAGCATCCCGGCCTACCATGTGTTCCACTCCGGCGTACAAATCCTCAGTATTTTCTCTTACCACCACCAGGTCAATATTTGAATAGCGTGCTGCAATCCCGGGCAGCGACTTAGCCGGTCTCAGGTTGGCATATAAATCCAATTCCTTACGCAGTGCCACATTAACACTTCGAAAGCCTTTTCCCACCGGTGTTGTCAGCGGTCCTTTAAATGCTACTTTATTTTTCTTAATAGAATTTATAACGTGGTCCGGAAGTGGAGTGCCGTATTCTGGAATTACTGCCGCTCCCGCTTCAACCACTTCCCAGCAAATATTAACCCCAGAAGCCTCAATTATTTTTCTTACTGCCCTCGTTATCTCCGGTCCAATTCCATCCCCGGGAATTAATGTAACATTATGAGTCAAAACTTTCCCTCCAAATTTATATAAAGCTTATATTAATAAATTTGAAAACCGCCGTATTTACGAAAATGAGGAGCCAAGCCGCCGTCATTTAAAATCTTTATCATTACTTCCGGCAGGGGCCTGGCTTTAATTTCCAGGTTTTTAGAAATATTTCTTACTACCCCGGCACTTAAATCTACTTCCAACCGGTCCCCGTGTTCTATTTTATCTGTGTCACACTCCACCACCGGGAGTCCTGTATTGATAGCATTCCGGTAAAATATCCGGGCAAAGGACTTGGCCAGCACTGCAGATATCCCGGCATTTTTAATGGCCAGCGGAGCCTGTTCCCGGGAAGAACCACAGCCAAAATTACTTCCTGCTACTATAAAGTCACCGGTTTTAATCTTAGAATAAAAATCCGGGTCCAAGTCTTCCATCACGTGTTTGGCTAACTCTTTCATATCCAGCGTTTTAAATTTGTACTTACCCGATATTATGTAATCGGTATTGATATCATTTAAGTCAAATTTATGAGCTTCTCCTGAAAGTTTCACCAGGACTACACCCGCTTTCCTGCAAATTATTTAAAATTCCCTGGGATCAGCAATTTCACCGGCCAGGGCGGAAGCTGCCACTGTTGCGGGAGATGCTAGAAAAATATTGGCACTGCTGTTGCCCATCCGGCCTTTGAAATTCCTGTTAGCAGTGGAAATTACATTTTCACCGTCTGAGGGAATCCCGTTGTGAGTACCAACACACGGTCCGCATCCTGGGGTAACCACCGCTGCCCCCGCCTCTACCAGCACCTGTAAAATACCCTCTTTAATTGCTTCCAGGTAAATTCTTTTTGATGCCGGGGCTACTATCAGCCGGACCTTGGGATGAATCTTTCTCCCCTCAAGGATAGAGGCAGCAGCCCGCAAATCCTCCAACCTCCCGTTGGTACAGGTTCCAATAACTGCCTGCTGAATAGGAGTACCGGCCACCTGGCTGACACCTGTTACATTGTCCACCCGGTGAGGCATGGCTACCTGCGGCTCTAAAGAAGAGACATCATAACGCCTTATCTCAGCATATTCAGCATCGGCATCCGCTGTAACTGGAGTAAATTTCTCATCACTATACTGCTTCAGCCACCGGAAGGTTTTTTCATCTGCTTCCATCAAACCTGCCTTGGCACCCATTTCAATGGCCATGTTAGCCATGGTCATCCTTCCTTCTATGGACAGTGCTTTTACAGCCTGGCCGGTATACTCTGCTGCCTTGTAAGTTGCCCCGTCAGCAGTGACATCCCCGATTAAGTAAAGTATTAAATCCTTAGCATATACCCTTTCAGGCAGTTTTCCTTCACAAACAAATTTTATCGTCTCCGGCACCTTAAACCACATTTTACCGGATATCATAGCGCCCGCCAGGTCGGTAGAACCCACCCCGGTAGAAAAAGCATTTAACGCCCCATAAGTACAGGTGTGAGAATCCGCTCCCACCACCAGCTTACCTGGACCCACCCTGCCGCTTTCAGGCATCAACTGGTGGCATACTCCCTCTCCAATGTCATATAACTTTATTTTCTTTTCTTCGGCAAATTCTCTCATCAGCTTATGAAGGGCCGAAACCCCTTCATTAGGACTGGGAGCGCTGTGATCAATAACCATAGCTACCTTTTCCGGGTCAAACACCTCTCTGCCGCCCATATCGTTAAAAGCTCTTATAGCCAGCGGCGAGGTTCCATCTTGTCCCATCACCAGGTCTACATTGGCTATTACAATATCCCCGGCCCTGGCTGTCTGCCCGCTGTGACTGGATAATATTTTTTCGATGATAGTTTGACCACTCAATTTAATCCCTCTTTCCAAAATGATGACCGGTATGAGGACCAAAGTAATCCTCGTAAATATACATTAATTCTTTATCAAACAGCACACGTTTTAATGAAACTGCTGCGGCACGTACCTTTGGCAGCAGTTCCTCGGCCTGGTGCTGACTGAGAACTATCCCGTACTCAGCAAACTTAGCCCTAAGAGCTGCCGTACCCGAGTGTTTTCCTATAACAATCTGCCGTTCCAGCCCAACTTCTTCAGGCTGAAAAGCTTCATAAGTTTTTGGATTTTTTAACGCACCATCGGCGTGAATTCCTGATTCATGAGCAAACATATTGCTTCCCACTATTGCCTTCCAGGCCGGCAGTTCCCGGCCTGAGGCCCTGGAAACATATTCTGCCAGTTCCACGAACATATCCGTTTTAAAGCCCAGGTCAATATTGTAAAGATGCTTTAAGGCCATGACCACTTCTTCTAGAGCGGCATTCCCTGCCCGCTCACCCAGGCCCAGCACCGTAACTCCCACATAATTGGCACCGGCTTTAACTCCGGCCAGTGCATTGGCTGTGGCCATACCAAAATCATTATGAGTATGCATTTCAATTTCTATATCCACTGCTTCATGAATTTTAGAAATATACTCATAGGTAGTAAACGGATCCAATATTCCCACCGTATCACAGTAACGAAGCCGATCTGCTCCAGCTTCTTTAGCTGCCTTTGCATACTGGATTAAGAAATCAATATCACTCCTGGAAGCGTCTTCGGCGTTGGCAGAAACGTAAAGCCCATTTTCCTTGGCAAATTTTACAGCCCGGTACATATTCTCAAGTACCCAGTCCCTTGATTTGCCAAGCTTGTATTTTATGTGAATGTCAGATGTAGATATTGATATGGCTACAGCATCCACACCACATTCCAGTGAAGCTTCAATATCGCGAATAACCGGGCGGTTCCAGCCCATTATGCTGGCTCTCAGCCCAGATTGACATATGGCTTTAATGGCTTCCTGCTCGTCACCTTCCATTACAGGTATTCCCGCTTCAATTTGGTCAACACCTAACTCATCTAATAATTTTGCAATTCTCACCTTTTCCCGGTTGGCAAATACCACACCAGCAGTTTGCTCCCCGTCTCTAAGAGTGGTATCTACTATGTAAATCTTACGCTTTTCCAATTATATGCACCTCCTGTTGACCAGTATCTTATCACAATTGATAAATTAATTAAAGTAAACTTGCATTTTTATACTGTATACATGCATTTTGTTTTATATTTTATCAAATATTTTAATTATTAATTAATTATCAAGTGTTTTCTCTTCACTGCACAAGCTTACTATTGTACAACTTTTTGTATTTACGCATTTGTCTAAGTGTACAACTCTCTAGCCAACATATGTGTCAAATTACTGACTGCTGACATTGAAATGGATAAGCAGAGCAGCATAGTTATTAATGGCAAATATGTAAAAATCTTAAGACATGGGAGACGGCATTAGGACGGCTGTAGCAGAGGATCAGGGAATAGGAAAAATATTGAAACGGAAGGAAAGGCCGCCGCATGGCAGCCTTCCCTGGAAAAAGTTCGTTTAGAAATCATGTTCTTTTGTTATTCTAAAACCGCTTTAATTACCATTGGTGTATTATCCCAGACTTCCTGGCCAAAATCTTTTAACAGTTTTTTCCTTATTGCTTCTTTTTGATCTTTTGTTAGCTCTGGCTCCTTATCCCGCCTGCCTATTTCAACCACTTTTTTCCCACTGTACTGTTTGGGGTTTTCTCCTTGTTTTTTCGGGAAGGTCAGTTCTTGGTTTACATTCCCATCCAGGTCAAAATATATATTAAACAGGCGCAGGGATCGAATGTACAGCGGCTTTTTATCCTGCTGTACATACATTATTTCCAATCCAACAGCCTTCTTGCCAGCCAAGTCTTTAAACAGACGTCCATCCTGCAGCGCATTTACTGCTATCCGCTTTATTTTATTTTCATTTACCAGGTATAAGCGCATTTTAATCTTTTCATCTTTACCCCTTACATTGCTTAAATAATCCCCCGGGGTTAGATTATCAATTTCAGCCTTATCATCATCCAGTACAGTCTTATTACCGGCCCTGCTGATAATAATAACATCAGTATCACATAATATAGCTATGTGGCCCTCTCTCAGGTCAAACATTACGTCACCCAAGAGCGGCACCACCAGGCCATCTTCTACACTGCGCTTATTAACCTTAACCGTACCTACCAGGGCCAGTATTTCTACCACTCCATCACAATCATTGCAGTAAGAAGATGGTGCCCGGCAGTTCTCACAGGCATCTATTTCATCAAATAAAAAATCTTCTAATTTAAAAACCTTGGAATAAGCACCGCCGTCATTAGAAATCTGAAGTACTCTAACATTTAAACCTTTCCATTCTCCCGTAAGCACATTGACCAAAATATCCCTGGAAGCTGTAATCATACTTTCCTCCAATAAATAGTTTGGGCCTTAAAGGCCCAAACTAGATTATAACATTATGTTTATATTATTAATGCTTATGTTTACTGCTGCAGTTTTTCGGCCAGAAGTTTATTTACCAGGGCCGGGTTTGCTTTTCCCTTAGTGGCTTTCATTGTTTGTCCTACAAGGAAGCCCATGGCTTTTTTCTTCCCGTTCCGGTAGTCCTCTACCGATTTGGGGTTGCCGGCAATAACCTCATCAATAATACGAGAAAGCTCTCCTTCATCTGAAATCTGCACCAGACCTTTTTCTTCCACTATCTTACCGGGGTCACTTCCGGTTTCAACCATTTCTTCTAAAACTGTCTTGGCAATCTTTCCGCTTATGGTCCCTTTGTCAATTAATTTCAGCAGTTCAGCCAGCTGCGAAGGAGCAACCTTACAGTCCTGTATTTCCACCTGGTTAGCATTTAAGATTCTAGAAAAATCTCCCATCATCCAGTTGCTTACTGTTTTAGGATGAGGATATTCATCCAGTACTTCTTCAAAGTAATCAGACATTTCCTTTGACATGGTAAGAACAGCGGCATCATATTCCGGCAGCCCGTATTCTTCAATATACCGTTTTTTGCGGGCATCCGGGAGTTCCGGGAGGCTTTCCTCAATTTCTTTCACCCACTGGGGATCTATAACTATTGGTACCAGGTCAGGGTCTGGAAAGTATCGATAATCGTGTGCTTCTTCCTTGCTGCGCATAGAAACGGTAATACCCTTAGCTTCATCCCAAGTGCGGGTTTCCTGAACAATACGCCCACCGCTTTCCAACACTTCAATCTGCCGCTGCATCTCGTATTCCAATGCTTTCTGCAGTGCTTTAAAAGAATTCATATTTTTTATTTCTGTTTTCGTCCCAAACTCGGCGCTGCCTACCAGCCTTACTGATATGTTGGCATCACACCGCAGGGAACCTTCCTGCATCTTGCAATCAGATACCCCGGTATATTGAATGATAGCTTTTAATTTTTCCAGGTAAGCTTTTGCTTCTTCCGGGGAACGCATATCCGGTTCTGATACTATTTCAATTAAAGGTACCCCGGTCCGGTTATAATCTACCAGCGAGTAAGGAGTTGTCATTATATTACCCTGGTGAACAAGCTTACCGGCATCCTCTTCCATATGGAGACGGGTAATACCAATACGCTTTGTTTTGCCGTCTAATTCAATATCAAGGTAACCATGCTCAGCAATAGGCAGATCATACTGGGATATTTGATAATTTTTCGGCAGATCTGGGTAATAGTAGTTTTTGCGGTCAAACTTCGAATATGGAGCGATCTTACAGTTAAGAGCCAGCCCGGCCTTAACTGCATACTCCAGTACTTTTTTATTCAGTACCGGCAGTACGCCGGGGAGTCCCATGCAAACAGGGCATACATGGGTATTAGGATCAGCACCGAATTCAGTGGATGAATTGCAGAATATTTTTGTATTAGTTTTTAACTCCACGTGCACTTCTAAACCAATAACTGCTTCCCACTGGGCCACGTTACTACCTCCTTTAAAGAGCCGGGCGCTGCCGGTTAAATTCTGTATTTTGTTCAAAAGTGTATGCCGCCCTCAGCAAAGTACCTTCACCGAATGGCTTAGCCATAAACTGTAATCCCACCGGCAGGCCGTTGACAAATCCACAAGGAATACTAATGCCGGGAATACCGGCCAGGTTGACGGACAGAGTAAATATATCCTGCAGGTACATTTGTACCGGGTCATCTATATTTTCACCAATCTTAAAGGCCGGTCCTGGGGCTGTTGGTGACAGCAGTAAATCATACTTTTCAAAGGCTTTGTCAAAGTCCTGTTTAATTAATGTTCGAACCTTCAAGGCCTTATTATAGTAAGCATCATAGTAACCAGCCGATAGTGCATATGTCCCGAGCATTATCCGCCGTTTAACTTCCTCACCAAAGCCCTCGCTGCGGCTTCTCATAAACATTTCCACCACATCATCGGCTTCTACACTACGGTAACCATAACGAACTCCGTCATAACGGGCCAGGTTTGAACTAGCCTCCGCCGGAGCAATAATGTAATAAACAGGCAGCGCATACTCTGTATGCGGCAGGCTGGTTTCTTCCACCACTGCACCAAGGTTAGATAAAGTCGCAATGGCTTCTTCTACAACTTTCCGCACCTCAGGGTTTAACCCTTCAGCCATAAATTCTTTTGGTACACCTATTTTAAGCCCCCGTACATCATTCTGCAGGTACTGGGTATAATCAGGAACACTATATTTTACTGAAGTTGAATCCATGGGATCATGTCCGCAAATGGCGTTAAGTACCAGGGCACAATCGGTAACATCCTTGGTAAAGGGGCCAATTTGATCCAGGGATGATGCAAATGCTACTAAACCGTATCGCGACACCGCACCATAAGTGGGCTTCATTCCAACAACACCGCACAGGGCTGCCGGCTGTCTAATTGAGCCGCCCGTATCGGAACCAAGAGCAGCTATACATTCATCTGCAGCTACTGCCGCTGCTGATCCACCGCTGGAGCCACCAGGTACCCGTTCAGTATCCCAGGGGTTCCTGGTAACGTGAAATCCTGAATTTTCAGTGGAAGAACCCATGGCAAACTCGTCCATGTTGGTCTTACCAACCATAACTGCCTGCTGGGAGTTAAGTTTCTCCATTACCGTGGCATTATATGGGGGTACAAAGTTATATAAGATTTTTGAAGCACAGGTAGTTTTAACCCCGCTGGTACAAATATTATCTTTTATGGCAATAGGGATTCCAGCCAGCGGGGGTACCTTGTCCCCAGCGGCAATTTTTTCGTCCACCTTACGGGCAGTCTCCAGGGCTTGTTCCCTGGTTAGGGTAATATAAGATTTTACCTTATCTTCAACCTTGTCAATACGATCATAAACCGCCTTGGTTATTTCCTCGGCACTTACTTCTTTTTTCATCATCAATTCGTGCAGTTCATGGGCTGTCATCTGGTTAAGAGACATATCGTTTTATTCCCTCCTAAAACGCCGCTTAAAGCGAATAACTTTTCTTATCACTCGACAAATTACATAATTTTAGGTACTTTTATGTAATTACCTTCTTTCTCCGGGGCATTAGCAAGGGCTTTATCATTTGGCAGGTGATCGCCCACTTCATCTTCCCTGAAAACATTTTTAATTGGGAGAACGTGAGCGGTAGGTTCCACCGCGTCAGTATCAAGCTGCTGCAGTTTTTGGGCATATTTTAATATATCATTTAACTGCCTTGTATACATTTCTTTTTCTTCTTCATTTAACTTTAACCTTGCCAGCAGAGCAACGTGTTCAACGTCCTTCTTAGTGATCAAGATAAACACCTTCCTTGTCAAAAAAACTGTCAATATTATACAAATTTTTTGCTGCACATGCAAGTTATAGAAATGGCAACCCCCCCGGCAAACCAGGGGGATATATTAATGTTCCTGCTGGTTAATTATTTCATCCACCGCCTTGGAAATCACATCCACAGAAAGTCCTCCGTGGAAGCGTGGTTCATTATTAATGACTACCAGAGGGGGGTTAAACCTTCCCACCAGTTTTTTAACTTCCGGGTATGGACCTAAGTCGTCGTTGATTAAGTCTACAAATTTAACGGATATCAAGTCTTGGTACTTAGCCTCCATTTCAGAGGCGAACTGTTCAAATTCTTCCCTTGCACTTTTGCTGGAACCGCAGCCGGCTCCGGGAGTTGGGCCTCAACCGCCGCTGAAGAAAGGCAAATCTCCTCCAAAAACCATAATAGACACTTTTTTACTCATTCCGACCTCTCCTTTGGTGATTTATGTTTTTACCAGAGTACATTATTACCCGGCAGGCATAATGAAATCTATCCCAGTAATTTTTTAAACTCTTCTTCATTAACAGTTTTAATACCCAATTCTTGAGCTTTCTTTAATTTAGAACCAGGGTTTTCACCCACAACAACATAATCTGTCTTTTTACTTACACTGGAAGCTACTCTTCCTCCCCTGGCCTCAACAGCTTCTTTGGCTTCCTGGCGGGTAAACTCCCTAAGTGTTCCGGTAAGAACAAAGGTTGTTCCTTCTAAACTGTTATTTTCCAGCCCTTTATTTTCTACATCTTCAGTATTAACTCCTGCTGATATTAATTTTTCCAGCAGTTTTTGATTTTTTTCTTGTTGAAACCACCTGACAATACTGTCAGCCATTTTAGGACCGACCTCGGGAACAGCAAGCAGTTCATCTCTGCTGGCCTGGGCTAATTTCTGTAAAGTACCAAAATGCTTGGCCAGTTTTTTAGCAGCGGTCTGCCCGACATGACGAATGCCCAGGGCAAAAATCAGCTGTCCCAGGGAGCGGTTTTTACTTTCCTCTACAGCATTTAACAAGTTGCGGGCAGATTTTTCACCTATACGCTCAAGTTTTATTAAATCTTCGTATTTCAAACTGTATAAATCCGCCGCATCCTTAATTAAGCCTGCTCGAAGGAGCTGGGAAATCACCGCTGGCCCCAGCCCGTCTATATCCATGGCTGGACGGGATACAAAATGAAATAATCCTTCCCGGTTCCGGGCCGGGCAGTCCTGGTTTGGACAGCGAACAGCAGCTTCTCCCTCTATTCTTTCAACTTTAGTCCCGCATTCCGGGCATCTTTCCGGGTATACAAAATCTACTTCACTTCCGGTTCGTTTTTCTGCCAGAACTTCAACAATTTCCGGAATAACGTCTCCTGCTTTATGAACGACAACAGTATCACCAATTTTAATATTTTTCTTTTTAATAATGTCCTCATTGTGCAGAACAGCCCTGCTCACTGTGCTGCCGGCCACTTTTACCGGTTTTAAGTAAGCCGTAGGCGTCAGCACCCCGGTTCTCCCCACACTGATTTTAATATCTTCCACTTTTGTTTGTGCTTTTTCAGCAGGAAACTTGTATGCAATGGCCCAGCGGGGACTTTTAGCTGTATAACCCAGCTTTTTCTGCTGCTTTAAAGAATTTACCTTTATAACCATTCCATCAATAACATAAGACAAATCAAAACGCCTATCCTGCCATGATTTTACATATTCAATAACACCAGAAATATCTTTAAATACCTGAATATCTGGGTTAATGCGAAAACCCAGTTCTTTTAGAAACTGCAGGCCTTGAATATGAGTGTCCATCTGGCGGCCTTCAACATAACCAATGCCGTATATAAAAGTACTTAAGCTGCGGCTGGCAGTTACCTTGGGATCAAGCTGCCTCAAGCTGCCTGCCGCCGCATTGCGGGGGTTAGCAAACAGCGGTTCCCCATTTTCTTCCCGCCGGGCGTTAAGCCTGGCAAAAGCCTCCTTGGGCATGTATGCTTCTCCCCGTACTTCCAGTCTAGAAACAGGCTGGCGAAGCCGCAGCGGTATACTGCCCACAGTTTTTAGGTTTTCTGTTATATCTTCCCCGGTTTCGCCATCCCCCCGGGTGGCACCACGCAGCAGCCGGCCGTCTTCATATAACAGAGAAACAGCCAGTCCATCTATTTTTAATTCCACCACATATTCCACCGGTTCATCATTTATAATTGAACGTACCCGGCGGTCAAAATCACGCAGTTCTTCCTCGTTGAAAGCGTTATCCAAGCTGAGCATTGGTACCAAGTGCTTAACAGGTTCAAAACCTTCCTGAACCTGCCCCCCAACTCGCTGGGTTGGAGAATCGAGGGTTTTCAGTTCGGGATACTTTTCTTCCAGTTCAATCAAGCGGCGCAGCATTTGATCGTACTGTTCATCGGGTATAGTAGGGTTGTCCAGCACATAGTAATTATAATTATGTTCTTCAATTTCCCGCCGCAGTTTCTCAACTTCCCTGCGTACATTATCAGGTACCGGCACTTTGAAGTACCTCCTGTTAAAGAATTACACTATTATATATTATAACCATAATCATAAGACATTAAATTTTATTCAGCGGTGCATACTGGGCAATTAATTTTTT
The DNA here is from genome assembly GCA_017656165.1 of Desulfotomaculum sp. GTDB lineage: Bacteria > Bacillota > Desulfotomaculia > Desulfotomaculales > Desulfohalotomaculaceae > Desulforadius. The sequence continues at coordinate 31,782 of JACDOL010000011.1, read as the reverse complement.
CGTTCCCTGTTCCGGGAAGGCAACCGTCAGCTCTGCATCCGGCCCTTCACCTTTCACGGCTAATATGACACCTTCACCCCATTTTTTATGCACTACCTTGTCACCCAGCTGGTAAGCGCAGGCTTCCCCTGTGCTTGAAGTTCCCTTATTCATTTTTCCTGCTCCAAAAGCACCTGGAACAGCTTTTGGTTTAGGAGCATCTTCCTCAACCAGCTTACTTGGTATTTCATCAATAAACCGGGAAGGCATCCTGGGTTCACTGCGTCCAAACAGGGTTCTCATCCAGCAGTAAGTAAGGTACAGTTCTTTCTTGGCCCTGGTAATACCTACATAGCAGAGCCGGCGCTCTTCTTCCATTTCTTTTTCTTCATCCAAAGAGCGGGAGTGAGGGAATACTCCCTCTTCCATCCCGGATAAAAACACCACAGGAAATTCTAACCCCTTGGCGGTATGCAGTGTCATTAAAGAAACCACATCGGAATTCTCATCGTATTTGTCCTGATCGGTAACCAGGGAAATCCCTGCCAAAAAGTCTTCTAAGCTGCCGTCCTCATTGCTGCGGTCATATTCCCTGGTAACAGTTATAAATTCCTGCAGGTTTTCCATCCGGGTGCGGGCTTCAATTGTTCCTTCTGCCTCCAGTGCATTCCAGTAGCCGCTCTGCTGAAGAACTTCTTCCACCAGTTCGGTAACACTTAAATATTCCTGCTGTTCAGCCAGGGTTTTAAACATACCAGCCACTGCAGCGGCGGCACTGCAAATTTTACTGGAAAGCCCTTTAATTTCACCAGACCTGGCCAGTGCTTCTACCAGGTTTATTTCCTTTTCGTCAGCCCAAGCAGTTATCTTTTCAACAGAAGCTGGACCAATCCCCCGCTTGGGAACATTAATTATTCGCCTTAAACTCACCGCATCGTGGGGATTAACTACCAAGCGCAGGTAAGCAAGGAGATCTTTAATTTCTTTGCGGTCATAAAACCTCAAGCCGCCAACAATGGTGTAGGGAATATTGGCACTCAAAAAACTTTCTTCAATGGCCCGCGATTGGGCATGTGTACGGTAAAGTACAGCAATATCCCTGTAATTATGACCTTCCTCCACCGCTTTCCGTACCATTTGAGCAATATAAAAACCTTCCATTCGTTCATCTTCACATTTTTTCAAGGTAATTGGTTTACCTTTGCCGAGAGCAGTCCACAAGTTCATTTCCTTAGAACTGCAGTTGTGCCTGATAACTGCATTGGCAGCATCCAAAATGGTTTGGGAGCTGCGGTAATTTTGCTCCAATCTCACCACTTTTGCTTCCGGGTAATCCCTTTCAAAGCTTAAAATATTTGATATATCCGCACCGCGCCAGCCATAAATAGATTGGTTAGGATCCCCCACCACGCACAAGTTCCTGTGTTTATTGGCCAGCATGTTTACCAGTACGTACTGGGCATGGTTGGTATCCTGGTATTCATCAACCAAAATGTATTTAAACTTATCCTGGTAGTATTCCAGTACATGCTCATACTGCTGAAATAACCTTACAGCCAGAACCAGCAGGTCATCAAAGTCCAGGGCATTATTCCGCATTAGTTTCTGCTGGTACAGCCTGTATACCTTTGCTGCCAGCTGGGAATAAAAATCATAAGCCTGATTATCGTAATCATCTACACCCACCAGCTGGTTTTTAGCCGATGAAATGCTGCCAAGGATGCTCTTTGGATTATAGCGCTTGCTGTCAATGTCAAGTTCTTTTAGACATTCCTTTACCAGTGTCTGCTGGTCAGCTGTATCATAAATGACAAAGTTCCGGTCATAACCAAGTTTTTCAATCTCACGGCGCAGAATGCGCAGGCAGGCCGAGTGAAAGGTGCTCACCCAAAGATCCCGGGCATCATGTGCCGCCACCATCCGTGCTACCCGTTCCTGCATTTCCCTTGCTGCTTTATTAGTAAAGGTAATGGCTAAAATATTCCAGGGAGATACTCCCTTATCCAGCAGGTAGGCAATGCGGTGTGTCAGTACCCGGGTTTTTCCGCTGCCGGCACCGGCAAGTACAAGTAAAGGACCTTCCGTATGCTGCACAGCCTCCTTTTGGGCTGGGTTTAAGTTTTCCAGGATATTATGCATAATTACCACCTACCAATTCTAACGTCCCGTGTATTATAACATAATTTAGTAGATTGTTTTATACTATCGTTTACCGCCAAGGCATTTACCTCCGAAAACACACCGGCACTTATACTAGAACAAAATTCCCCGGTAAATACCTTGGCTGCATCAACAAAAAACCAGCCCCAAAAGGGCTGGTAGTACATTATCCTGATGGTCAGACCATTAAGCGCTGTTGGATTGTTTTTCTTTTTTCTTAGTGTCCACCTTACCGGCAAACTTTTCTACTGCCCTGGCAGCCACAGGAGCCTTGGCCAGTGCACTCGGTCCTCCTACACAACCACCATCGCAGGCCATGCACTCAATAAAGGTAAATTTGCCACCGGTATTTTTAGAGTATTTTTTAAGAGTGTTTAAACAGTTCTTTAAGCCTTGAACTTGGATAATATTTATCTCTAAATCATCAGACAGGTGGTAGGCAACAGCATCACTAACTCCCCCGGCCCTGGCAAACAGCCTGCCGTAAGGTGAAACACCTTCCATTTCTGCGGGGATACAATCGGAAGGATTTATATCCCTAGCTTCAAATACAGCTGCCAGTTCCTCAAAAGTAAGCACCATGTCAATTTCATCGCCCCATGCTGCTTCAGCCTTTTTAGCTATACAGGGACCAATGAAAACAGTAGTTACTTTTTCACCGTATTTATCTTTAATTACTTGTCCTGCAACCCGCATGGGGGAAAGGCTGTTAGAAAGCACGTCCGCCATTTGGGGCAGTTCTTTTTGTACCGCGCTGGCATAAGCAGGGCAGCAGGAGCTGGTCATCAGCTTTTTATCATAATGTTCCTCAATTTCCTCTGCCTCCTGCTTAGCAACAATATCTGCCCCGTATGCGGCTTCCACTACCTCGTCAAAACCAAGCGTTAACAATGCTGACTTTATATGCCTAGGTGTAACCTTGGGGCCAAACTGGCCGGCAACAGACGGTGCTACAACAGCTACCATCGGCTGCTCTTTCGCCCGGAGAGAGCGAATAACATCATACAGCTGTGAAGTGTCAGTAATAGCACCAAAGGGGCAAACAGATACACACATACCGCAGGATATACATTTTTCCATATCTATAACCGCCCGGCGGTTCTCATCCACTGTAACAGCACCCACAGGACATGAGCGCTCACAGGGACGGGTTATCTCCACAATAGCATGATAAGGACAGCTTCTGGCACAAATACCGCACTCTACGCAGGAAGAGTTGTCAATAAACGCCCGGTTATGAATTACAGAAATGGCCTTTTTCGGACAGCTGTTGCGGCATGGATGAGCAACACAGTTTTGACAGGCGTCAGTTACCACATATTTGTTTAAAGAACAGCCGTTGCATGCGTCGGGAATAACGGTAACAATATGATCCCCTGTCTTTTTGCCCATGGCAATTTTTACCCGTTCACCGGCAATGGCCCTTTCCTTGTAAATACAGCAGCGGTAACGGGCCGGTCCATCGGGAATAATTTCTTTTGCCAGCTTTTCAGCGTCATCGTTATTAGGTTGGTAATCCAAGGGTTTAGAGTAAGCCCAGCGGGCAACCTTGGACAAAACCTCCCGGCGCAGCCTGGTAATCTCAGATGCAGGATTCATATAATTATCCCCCCTTGTGTATATTTATATTATCCCAGCATTTTATTCAATAAGTCAACCGCCTGACAAGTATTCCTAATTTAGCGAAATATTAAAATTAAATAATTTTACAAAACATCAATTACTTTTTATAACATTAAACCATTTAATAATTGAGAGCTTGTGATAATTATCGCATGCCAAGGCTAAGAATGTCAATTAGCTGACAATAAGTCTTAATTTCGTAAAATATCAGCATATTCTGAAACAAAAACCTGTCTTAGCACCGTCAAGGCATTTACACTCCGAAAACACGCCGGCACATAAATACCCTGCTGCGCTAATACTGCGTCAAAGCTTATACTTTCTAATAATGAAAAAAAGGAATCCTATTTAACGGATCCCTTTTTCACTTAGATTTTTTTCTCCTTTTTGCCAGCTCATCATATATCTCCCGGGGGGAAATATCCTGCTCAGCCAGCAGCACCAGCAGGTGATATATTAAATCTGCAGACTCATATCTTACCTCATCCCTGCTGCTGTTTTTGGCAGCAATAATCACTTCTGCCGCTTCTTCGCCAATTTTCTTGCATATCTTATCTACTCCATGTTCAAAAAGGTAAGTAGTATAAGAACCTGCCGGCAGTTCTTTCCTGCGCTGAACTATGACCTCGTACAGCTCATCTATAACACCGGGTTTATCAGATTCGCCGTACACTTCAGCAGGGTTAAACTGCCGCTCTCCTTCTATTTTGACTTTACCTTCCTCTACCCGGTAGTGAAAGCAGCTCTTGTACCCCTCATGGCAGGCCCCTTTCCCTTCCTGGCGTACTAAAATAAGAAGAGTATCGGCATCACAGTCATGGTAAACTGCACGTACTTTTTGTACGTGCCCGCTGGTTTCACCTTTATGCCACATTTTTTTCCGGCTGCGGCTGTAAAACCAGGTTTCACCGGAGTCCAGGGTTTTTTCTACCGCCTCCCTGTTCATCCAGGCCATCATCAGCACTTCCCTGGTCTCACTATCCTGTACAACTGCCGGAATTAACCCCTCCGGGTTAAACTTTAATTTTTCTATATTAAACTGCATGTATAGTACCCTCCCATAAAGGGATTAATTTTCTACATTTCTAACGGGAATACCCTGCTGCTGCAGGTACCATTTAACTTCTGCCATTGAATACTCCCGGAAATGAAATATTGAGGCCGCCAGTGCTGCATCCGCTTTACCCTTGATAAAACCATCAGCAATATGCTGAATATTGCCCACACCCCCGGAAGCTATCACGGGAATATTTACCGCTTCTGCCACCGCCCGGGTCAGTTCCAGGTCAAAACCTTCTTTTGTGCCGTCCCTGTCCATGCTGGTAAGCAGTATTTCCCCCGCTCCCAGTTCTTCTGCTTTCTTGGCCCATTCCACTGCATCAATGCCGGTAGGCCTGCGTCCACCATGGGTGTAAATTTCCCATTTTTTATCGCCCACCTTACGGGCATCTACAGCCACCACAATGCATTGGCTGCCAAATTTTGCTGCCCCTTCTTTTATAACCTGCGGGTTTTTTATGGCAGCAGTATTCACAGCCACCTTGTCAGCACCAGCTTTCAGCATTTCCCGCATATCCTCCACAGTCCTGATGCCGCCTCCAACAGTAAAAGGAATAAACACTTCCTCGGCAGTACGGCGCACTACATCCAGCATTATATTTCGTTCATCGCTGGATGCTGTAATATCCAGGAATACCAGTTCATCTGCACCTTCCCGGTCATATATGGCGGCCAGTTCCACCGGGTCCCCGGCATCCCGCAGATTTACAAAGTTGGTGCCTTTGACTACCCTGCCGCCGGTAACATCTAAGCAGGGAATAATGCGCTTTAACAGCATTCTTTCACCTTACCTTTCCATGCCTGGATATCCAGCAGTGAACTGCTTTATCCCGCCACTGCCAGGGCCTCCTTTAAATCTACCTTTCCAGAGTAAAGGGCCTTGCCCACTATAACTCCTTCCACCCCGTCTTTTTCCATTTCCTTAACCCTGCAAATGTCATCCAGGGAAGAAACCCCACCGGAGGCAATTACTTTAAGCCCGGTAACTCTGGCCAGTTCTCCCGTGGCTTCCAGGTTGGGACCTTTAAGTGTGCCGTCCCGCCTAATATCAGTAAAGACCACTCTTTGAACACCTATTTCTTTCATCTGCAGAGCCAGGTCAACAGCAGAAACAGCGGACTCCACTGCCCAGCCCTGTACTGCTGCCCTGCCGTCCCGGGCATCTATACCCAGTACAATTTTATCTCCAAACTGTTCCACTGCCCGGCGCACCATTTCCGGCTGGGTTATGGCGGCAGTCCCCAGTATCACTCTGTGTACCCCCAGGTTTAAAAGGGTTTCAACAGCTTTTAAATCTCTAATTCCACCGCCCACCTGTACCGGAATATCTACAGAACTTACAATTCCTTTAATTACATCCATGTTTTTAGGCTGCCCGGCAAAAGCCCCATCCAGGTCCACCACATGCAGGTACCTGGCGCCCAAGCGCTGCCAGTTTTCAGCAATTTCTGCCGGATTTTCACTGTAAATAGTCTCCCGGTCCAGCCGCCCTTCTACCAGGCGGACGCACCTGCCTTCCCTTAAGTCAATGGCCGGAATTACCAGCATATTTCACCAACTCTCCAAAATTTTTTAGAATCCTAAGACCCAGCCTGCTGCTTTTTTCGGGGTGAAACTGGATGCCAAACACATTATCCCTTCCCACAATTGATGCAAAGTGCAGCCCGTACTCGGTGGTGGTGAGAATCACTTCTTTGTCAGCCGGGTCAACATAGTATGAGTGAACAAAATAATATGCCGAACCATCAGGTATCCCTTCAAAAAGAGGGCTGTACCTCTTTATTTCTATCTGATTCCATCCCATGTGCGGTACTTTAAGACCCTGGGGAAGCCGGCGTACCTCACCGGGCAAAATACCCAGCCCAGGAGTTTTTCCCCATTCTGTGCTGGAATCAAACAGCAGCTGCAGGCCAAGACAGATACCTAACAGCGGTCTGCCTGAAGCAGCATAGTTTTGCAGTGCCTCTGCCATACCCATTTTTTTTAAGTTGTTCATGGCATCAGCAAAGGCACCTACTCCCGGCAGAACCACCCCAGGATAAAGTTTTATTTTACCCGGGTCGTTAACTATCTCTGCCTTAAAACCCACTTTTTCAAAACCCTTTTGTACACTGCGCAGGTTTCCCATGCCGTAGTCTATGATTGCAATCATTTATTAACTCCCCTTAAAGCATTCCTTTAGTAGACGGCACACCGGTCATTTTACCGTCCACCGCTGCCGCCTGGCGCATTGCTCTTCCCAGGGCTTTAAATATTGCTTCAATAATGTGGTGCGTATTTCTGCCGCTGAAAAGCTTCACATGGAGGGTAAACTCTCCATTTATGGCCAGTGCCCGGAGGAACTCTTCCACCAGCTCAGTATCAAATTCTCCCACCTTTTGAGCTGGGAACCGGGCATCCAGCTGCAAAAACCCCCGGCCGCTGAAATCTACCGCTACCATGGCCAGGGCTTCATCCATAGGAACAATGGCATGACCATAGCGATTAATACCGGATTTATCTCCCAGCGCCTGTTTTACTGCTTTCCCCAGGCAGATACCTGCATCCTCAACCGTGTGATGGAAGTCAACACATAAATCCCCCTGGGCATACAGTTCTAAATCAAAACATCCATGCCTGCACCACAGGTTTAACATGTGATCAAAAAAGCCAATCTCGGTGCTGACCTTTGTCTTCCCGGTCCCGTCTAAATGCAGGTGCACTGCAATATTGGTTTCTGCTGTCTGCCGTTTTACTTGCGCTTCCCTGATCATTTATTTCACCTCATTAATTATGGACCGCATGGCGCTTATAAAAGCCCTGCTTTCATCTTCCGTACCCGCACTGACCCTCAAGTGCCCGGGCAGCTCTTGGCCCAGTTTTCTTACCAGTACACCTTTTTCCAGCAGCCTGCTGTGCACCAGCCCGGCATCCACAGCTGTTTGGAATAAAATATAGTTGGCGTCGGAGGGATAGACTGTTACCCCCGGGATTTGGGTCATTTCTTCCATAATGCAGTCCCGCTGCCGGAGAATCATTTTCCACTGCTTTTGAAATTCCGGCAGGTACTTAAGCGCTGTGCTGGCCGCCGCCTGCGAAAAGGCATTTAAATTGTAAGGCTGCTTAATGCGCAGGAGTTCATTTATTATTGCTTCCCCGGCCAGCATGTAGCCCACCCGCAGCCCGGCCAATCCAAAGGCCTTGGAAAAAGTACGCAGGATGACCAAGTTTGGATACCTGGACAAAAGCGGCACACAGTCGTCACCGCCAAACTCCAGGTACGCCTGGTCAACCACTACCACAGCGTTGGTCCCGGCCAATATTTCTTCTATCACATCCAGCGGCTCGGCATTGCCGGTGGGATTGTTGGGACTGCAGAGCATTACCAGCCCAGCGCCGGATGCTTTAACCGCCGTTTTTATAAGCCGTGGATTAATACTGAAATCCTCTTCCCTTGGTACTTCTACCGGTTCAGCCCCGGCTATCCGGCTGTGAATGCGGTACATAGAAAAGGTTGGGCTGGCTATAACTACCCTGTTTCCACTGCCAAAGGCCTGGGCCAGGTAAAAAATTATTTCATCTGACCCGTTGCCCACCAGTACCTGCCCCGGCCGCACCCCGGCATACCCGGCAATATCTTCCCGGAGCTTATCTGCCATAGGGTCCGGGTAGCGGTGAAAGTTAATTTCACTGAGTAATGCGCCAATGTTATCTAAGGCTTCCCGGGGAAAAGGATAGGGGTTTTCATTGGCGTCCAGTTTTATGACACCGGGATAATCATGGGGCTTATAAGGCTGCAGGTCTCTTAAATCTTCCCGGACATACTGCCCCGGGTTAAAATTTTTTGACAATTTAAATCCTCCCCAGCAGTACTTTTAAAATATCCTATTTTTTATTATCTAGTCTTAAGCGAACCGCATTGGCATGGGCTTCCAGCCCCTCTACCCCTGCCAGGCGTATCACGTGATGGCCAAGGCGGTCCAGTGTTTTCCTGGAAAAAAATATTACTGTGGATTTTTTTATAAAAGTATCAATATTTAAACCGGAATAAAACTTGGCTGTACCCCCGGTGGGCAGTATGTGGTTCGGACCTGCCAGGTAATCCCCCACCGGTTCCGGGGAATATGGTCCCAGGAATATGGAACCGGCATTCTGTACCCTGCCGACCCAGCTGAAGGGGTCCTCTATTAAAAGTTCCAGGTGCTCGGGCGCAAAACGGTTGGCTATGTCAAAAGCTTCATCCAGGTCCTTGGTAATTACTATAGTCCCGTAGTCACCCAGCGAACGCTTGACCACATCCTGCCGGGGAAGCACCTTAAGCTGCTTCTGCAGCTCCTCCTGCACCTGCTGGGCCAGTTTCTCATCCGGCGTCAGCAGCACTGATGCAGCCAAGGGGTCATGCTCCGCCTGCGAAAGCAGGTCAGCAGCTGCGTAAGCTGGGTCGGCACTGCTGTCAGCAATAACCAGCACTTCACTGGGACCTGCCAGCATATCAATATCCACCCTGCCGTATACCTGCTGTTTAGCCAGTGTTACATAAATGTTCCCCGGGCCGGTTATTTTGTGAACCGGGCGGATAGTTTGCGTTCCATAGGCCAGTGCCGCAACCGCCTGGGCCCCTCCCACTCTATAAATTTCAGTAGCTCCCGCTTCCCGGGCCGCCACCAGGGTATAGGGGTTGATGCTGCCATCTTTACCCGGCGGTGTTACCATCACCACTTCTTTAACCCCGGCTACTTTCGCTGGCACAATATTCATTAAAACAGAAGAGGGGTAAGATGCGGTACCCCCGGGCACATAACTGCCTACCCGGTACAGCGGGCGCACCATTTGCCCCATTACTGTTCCTTCTTCATCTGCTTCAAACCAGGAGTCTGCCCTCTGCCTGCAGTGAAAAGCTTCGATACGATCCCTGGCCAGTTTTAAAGACTCCAGCACCTGGGGATCAACCTGTTCGTAGGCCCTGTCTATTTCCTCCTCGGATACTCTTAACTGTTCGGGAGTCAGCTTCACCCCGTCAAACTGCTCTGTAAACTTAATTAATGCACTGTCACCTTCCCGCACCACTGTTTCAATAATTTTAGCTACGCTGGCAGCAATTTCTTTTTTGTCAGTTTCCCGGCGGTACAAATACCCGCTTAAAGCAAGGTCGTCAGATCTCAATACTTTAATCATCAAACAAACCCCCATCAACGACATTTCTAAATTTTTCCACCAGTTCGTTGACCCGGTCAGCTTTATACTGGTGGCTTACCCTGTTGGCAATCAGCCGGGCAGTAGAGCGCATTATATCGGCAATGGGTACCAGGTTGTTCTCCTTAAGTGTACGCCCGGTAGAAACTATATCTACTATCATTTCTGCTAATCCTACAATAGGTGCCAGTTCAATATTCCCGTGCAGTTTAATAATTTCCATCTGCAGGCCCCTGCTTTGAAAGAAGTTCTCGGCAACCCTCGGAAACTTGGTAGCCACCCGGGCGTGTCCCCACTCTTCCAGCTTCTTGTCCTGCAGTCTTTCCGGAACTGCAACCATAAAACGGCACCCGCCGTATTTTAAATCCAGCAGCTCGTATACATCTTTCTGCTGTTCAACTATAATGTCTTTTCCTACCAGCCCCAGGTCTGCTGCCCCGTATTCCACAAAAGTTGGAATATCTGTGGGACGACAGATTATATACCGTACACCCTGAATTTCATCGGCAAACACCAGCTGCCTTGATTCTTTTTTCAGCGCTTCACAGTTCAAACCTGCACTTTCCAAAAGCTTTACACTGGATTTAAACAAGGTTCCTTTCGGCACAGCAAAAGTTATAAAATCAGCAGCTGCAACCAAAACGCCGCCTCCCTTTAGTTAGTTAAAATAATGATATGTTAAAATAATAAACCTCAACAGGTTCGCTGTCAAGGTTTAATTACAGGTTTTAAAAATAAGGCGGCTTGCTGCTTAAGGTATTGTTTATTTTAATTCCTGTATACAGCCATTTTGATCTATATATATAACCCTAGAAATACCTTTTTCTTCTGCATACCGCAAAATGTCCGGCTTTTCTCTCTCTGCCAGCTCCAGCTGAACGGTAAGCCCGCCATCTCTCAACTCTTTTACCTTTCTTACCGCATCTAAAAGCCTTTCTTCTGCCCAGGCCACCAGTACATCCACCGGCGGTTCTCCAGCAGGCCCCTGCTGTTTTTCCAGGGCCGACAGCAGCTGATCCACATTCATGGCAAAACCGGTAGCCGGGAGATCATAGCCAAAGTGGCCGAGCAGGCGGTCATACCTGCCGCCGCCGCACACCGGAAAACCGAGAGAAAGGGTATATCCTTCAAAAATTACTCCCGTGTAATAGTCCAGTCCCAGAAGCAGGCCCAGGTCCAGCGTAACATACTGCTGAACACCATAGCCGGCAAGTGCGGTATATACCTGTTTTAAATTATCCAGGGCCTGCAGGGCCTCTTTACTGTCCAGTATATCTGAAGCCCTGGCCAGAACCTCTTCCCCGCCCCGCAGTGACAGCAGGCTGGTAATCCTCCGCTGGCATTCGGGAGCTATGTCCCTGGCAGCCAGCTGTTCACCGAGGTGAACAAAATCTTTATTTTCCACTGCCTTTTTTATGGCTTTCACCTGTTCTTCCGGCAGTTCCAGTTCAGCCATTAAGCCGTTAAAAATGCCCACATGCCCCAGGCTGAGGCGGAAATCCTTTAAGCCGGTATTGTGCAGTGATTCTACGGCCAGGGCCACTGCCTCGGCATCCGCTGCGGGACCACCGGCACCAAGTATTTCTACACCGGCCTGGTAAAATTCCCTCTGCCTTCTTACCAGGGGTTCCTCATAACTAAAAGCATGAGCTAAATAATACAGGCGGATGGGCAGGGGAGCGCCGCGCATCCTGGTGGCCACCAGCCTAGCAATGGGCCGGGTAAGGTCAGGCCGCAGGGCCATAATATGTCCCTTGCGGTCCAAAAACTTGTACAGCTTGTCATCATCTTTTTCTCCTGAGCATAAATTTTCAAAGTACTCAAAAGTCGGAGTAGTTACCTCGTGGTACCCCCAGCTTTCCGCCAGTTTGGCAAACCCCCGCTCCAGCTGCCGTTTGCGCCTTGTTTCTGCCGGCAGCAGGTCTCTCACTCCTTCCGGCAGCCGTCCCAATCTTTGTGATGCCATGTCTACCTCTCCTGTTCATCCAGTGGTTTTTCTGCACCGTTATTTTTATTGGCCAGGCGTTCCAGCACCATCTTATATCCATCAGCACCGTAATTTAAACATCGTTTTACCCGGCTGATGGTGGCAGTGCTGGCCCCTGTTTTTTCTGCTATATCTCCATAAGTGCGGTTGGCCTGCAGCATTTTTGCCACTTCCAGCCGCTGGGCCAGGGCCCTCAGTTCCGCAACCGTACAAATGTCTTCAAAAAAGCGGTAGCAGTCATCTATTGTCTCTAGGGTGAGAATGGCTTCAAACAGCCGGTCGTTTAACGGTTCCTTTAACTTGCCTCTATATTCTTCCATCTTAAACATCCTCCCATTTTGAAGATATTATTTCCGCAATTCGACACTTATAATTACAAATCCTTTAACACTTTAAAAAAAGAAAGTAAAACCTTTGGTCTTAGCACCGCCAAGGTATTTACACTCCGGAAAATACGCCGGCATATACCTGCGGCACATCTTTAAGTCAGCACCTGAAAAAAACCGCTCAACAAAAGTTGAGCGGTTACCTATCTTTTAACGCTTTCTGCCCAATATCACTCCGGTAATGGGCACCGTTGAAGTTTATTTTTTTAACTCCCTGGTAAGCCCTATCTATGGCACCGGGGATATCTGCGGCCACTGCCGTAACTCCCAGCACCCGGCCGCCGTTAGTTACAAAATTACCGTTCTCTAAGGCCGTTCCAGCATGAAATACCGTTATGTCTTCCGGCACCTTATCCAGCCCGGTAATGACGTCGCCCTTGGGATAATTTCCGGGATAACCCGGTGCAGACATAATAACGCATACTGAAGCACCGTCTTTCCACTTGACATCCAGCTGGTCCAGGCGTTCATCTATAACTGCTTCCATTATATCCACCAGGTCGGTATCTAAAAGCGACAGCAGCGGCTGGGCCTCCGGGTCACCAAAGCGGACGTTGTATTCCAGTACCCTGGGGCCGTCCTTGGTGACCATTAAGCCGGCATAAAGAACTCCTTTAAAAGGCCACCCCATTTCAGTCATTCCTTTAACGGTTGGTTCCAGTATTTCTTTTACCACAACTTGGTGCAGCTCCGGGGTATAAAGTGGGGCTGGAGCATAGGCACCCATGCCGCCGGTATTGGGGCCCTTGTCATTGTCAAACACCCGCTTGTGGTCCTGGGCAGGTATCATGGGAACAATGGTTTTACCGTCAGTAAATGCCAGGATGCTGACCTCTTCACCTTCCAGGTATTCTTCAATAACCACCTGGCTGCCCGCCTCACCAAATTCCTTATCTACTATTACTCTTCTTACCGCATCCAGGGCATCGGCGGTGTGCTGGCAGACTATTACTCCCTTTCCGGCCGCCAGCCCGGAAGCCTTTACCACCAGCGGTCCACCTTTTTCCCGTACATAATCCATGGCTTCCTTTTCATTGGAAAAGGCAGCATAAGAGGCAGTGGGTATGTTGTATTTAGCCATAAAGTGCTTGGCCAGTGCTTTACTGCCTTCCAGCTGGGCGGCATTCCTGTTAGGTCCGAAAACCCTCAAGCCGGCCTGGCTGAATTCATCAACTATGCCCTCTATTAACGGCGCTTCAGGTCCTACCACGGTAAGGTCAATGCGTTCTTCCAGGGCAAATTTTTTCAGGCTGCTAATATCATTGGCTTTAATGTTCACACATTCAGCCAGCTGGCTGATCCCAGCGTTTCCCGGCGCACAGTAAATTCTGCTTACCCTGGGGCTTTGGGCAATTTTCCAAACCAGGGCATGTTCACGTCCCCCGCCGCCCACAACAAGAACTTTCATTATGTTACCTCCCTAAAATTAATGTTTAAAGTGCCTCATGCCGGTGAACACCATGGATATACCATGCTCATTGCAGGCTTTTATGGACTCATCATCCCGCTTGGAACCACCCGGTTGAATAATTGCTGTTATTCCCGCTTTGGCTGCTGCATCCACTGTATCCCGGAAGGGGAAGAAAGCATCAGAAGCAAGGACCGCTCCCCTGGCCTTTTCCCCAGCCTGCTTAAAAGCAATGTTTGCTGCACCCACCCGGTTCATCTGACCGGCACCTACTCCAAGCAGCTGCTTGTTTTTCGTAACAACAATGGCATTGGATTTGACATGCTTAACTATTGTCATGGCAAAAATCATTTCGTCTAACTCTTCCTGGGTGGGCTGCTTTTCTGTAACCACCTGCAGCTTTTCCGGGTTTACCACTTCCCGGTCAGTTTCCTGCAGGAGGTAACCGCCATTCACTTTGCGAATTTCCATGGTATCGTTAGTTTGTTTGGATAAGTCTCCGGTTTTTAACAGCCTAAGATTGGGTTTTTTGGACAGCACCTCCAATGCTTCCGGGGCAAAGTCCGGCGCTATTACAGCCTCTAAAAATATTTCACTCATTTTTTCTGCAGCTGCCCTGTCCACTGGACGGTTCAAAGCTACAATACCACCAAAAGCTGATACCGGATCACCCTCCAGCGCCTTTTCATAAGCTTTGGTTAAATTCTCATCACTGGCACAGCCGCAGGGATTATTGTGCTTGATAATGGCAGCAGTGGGAGCGGTAAATTCCCTGACCAGCTCCAGGGCAGCATTGGCATCCAGGATATTGTTGTATGATAATTCTTTGCCGTGAAGCTGTTCTGCATTAGCTATACAGGCACCCTTAACCAGTTCATCCCGGTAAAAAGCGGCTTTTTGGTGAGGATTTTCACCATAACGCAGCACCTGTCCAAGCTGCGCAGACACCCCCAGCTGCGGGGGAAAAGTTTCCCCGGCCACCCCGGTAAGATAATTGGCAATGGCCGCATCATAAGCAGCAGTATGGGCAAAGGCTTCCCTGGCCAGGTCCAGCCGCAGTTCATTGGTAAGGGCATCATTTTTTACAGCTTCCAGTACTTCCTGGTAACGGTTAGGATTAACTACAATTAATACATGTTGATGGTTTTTAGCTGCTGCCCGGACCATGGTGGGACCACCAATGTCGATGTTTTCAACAGCCTCGTCCAGGGTTACGCCGGGCCTGGCCACTGTCTCCTTAAACGGGTAAAGGTTAACCACCACCAGGTCAATGGGAGTTATGTCCAGTTCCTCCAGCTGCTTTAAGTGCTCCCCGGTGCGCATAGCCAGGATACCCCCGTGTATCCTGGGATGCAGCGTTTTAACCCTACCGTCTAAAATCTCGGGAAAACCTGTAACATCTGATATATATGTTACAGGCACCCCAGCTTCTTTCAGGGCCCTGGCAGTTCCCCCAGTAGAAATTATTTCTACCCCCAGCTCCGCCAGGCCGCGCCCGAATTCCACCAAACCTTCCTTGTTGGAAACACTGATTAAAGCACGCTTAATAATTTTTCTTCCCTCCATTTATAATTACTTTTTTACCGACCAGTTGAAGTCTGCCGTCGGCAAATAAACCCACTGCCTGCGGGTATATTTTGTGCTCCTGTTCCAGTATTCGTTCTGCCAGGCTTTCTTCCGTATCGTCATCATACACCGGTACCGCCGCCTGCAGTATAATTGGCCCGGTGTCCATTCCTTCATCAACAAAGTGCACGGTACACCCGGATATTTTTACCCCGTGATCCAGGGCCTGCCTCTGGGCGTGCAGGCCTGGGAAAGCAGGCAGCAGCGAGGGGTGAATATTCATAATCCGCCAGGGAAAAGCTTTAAGAACAGTACTTCCAACCAGCCGCATATAGCCGGCCAGGCATACCAGCTCAACCTGGTACTGCTTAAGAATTTCCACTATCCTGGCTTCATAAGCTGCTTTATCCGGGTATTCCTTTACATTGACAAAATAAGCATCGATGCCGTATTTTTCAGCCCGCCGTAAGGCATAGGCATCTCTGCTGTCGCTGATTACCACTTTTACCTCAGCGTTAATTTCCCCCCGCTGGCAGGAATCTATAATTGACTGCAGGTTTGACCCCCGGCCGGAGGCCAGTACACCCACTTTTAATAAAGCCACAATCCCACATCCTTAAAAAGAGGAGTATAAATGGATCCCAGGGGGCCGGCAGGGCTCAATAAATTGAGCCCCTACAAAAGAATTCCTATAAAAGAGTTCCTACAAAAGACCCCCTACTGGTTAAACCCCTATACAATTTAACTGTACCGGCTGCCATTATCAGTTAAATGTACTCTACCTTTTTCTCCCCGGAGATAATTTCCCCTATAATACACGCCGTTTCACCCTGCTTCTTCAGTTCAGACAGCACTGCGTCTGCCTCCTCCGGCGGCACCACCATAACTAAACCTATTCCCATATTAAAGGTACGGTACATCTCCTCATCGGGTACACTGCCAATTTGTTTAATTACCTGGAACACCGGCGGCACTTCCCAGGCTGCTTTATTTACTACCGCCAGGCAGTTGTGGGGCAGCACCCGGGGAACATTTTCAGTGATACCCCCGCCGGTAATATGAGCCATTCCTTTTATGGAATACCTGTCCAGTAAGGACAGCACGGACCGCACATAAATGCGGGTTGGTTTTAAAAGTTCTTCCCCCACGGTACAGTCCAGCTCCGGCAGCCTTGTATCAATACTGTAACCGGCAGTATCAAACAGCGCCTTGCGAACCAGTGAATACCCGTTGGAATGCAGCCCTGATGACGGCAGGCCAATTAATACATCTTTCGGCCTGATATCTTTACCTGTTATAATCTTTGATTTTTCTGCTACACCAACAGCAAATCCGGCAATGTCATACTGGCCGGGAGCATAGAAACCCGGCATTTCTGCCGTCTCACCGCCAATTAAGGCACAGCCGCTCTGCCGGCAGCCCTCGGCAATACCTTCCACAATTTCCGCCACCTGCTCCGGTTCCAGCCTGCCTACCGCCAGGTAATCCAGGAAAAACAGCGGTTCTGCACCCTGCACCAGTATATCATTCACACACATGGCAACAGCGTCAATACCAATGGTATTATGCTTATTCATCATATGGGCAACTTTTAATTTGGTGCCCACCCCGTCGGTACCGGAAACCAGCACCGGTTCCCTGTACCTGCTGGTATCCAGGGCAAACATACCACCAAAACCGCCAATATCATTCAGTACACCGGGGCGGTAGGTGCTGTGCACCGACTGTTTAATCATTTCCACTGCCCTGCTGCCGGCACTGATATCCACCCCGGCCGCGGCATAAGTTAAAGGCTGCTTTTTTTCCTTATTCATAAAAACCTCCTGTTTTATTCCAGGCTGAACTTTCCTGCCCCTTCAGGTATTTTTACCGGGTATTTCCTGTCAAAACAGGCGCAGCAGAAATTCTGTCCTTTGTCACCAAACACTTTCAGCAGACCTTTCTGGCTGAGATAGTATAAGCCGTCGGCTCCTACTTCCCGCCTTATTTCTTTAACCGACTTGGTGGCAGCAATTAACTCTTTCCGGTCGCTGGTATCAATGCCGTAGTGGCACCCGGTAACCACCGGCGGTGAGCTTAAGCACAGGTGTACTTCTGCTACTCCCACTTCCCGCAGCATCTTAACTATCTTTTTACTGGTTGTACCCCGGACCAGGGAATCATCCACCATAATTACCCGCTTCCCGGCCAGCACTTCACGCATGGGGTTTAGTTTTAGACGTACTCCCAGGTCCCGCATCTGCTGGTTGGGCTGGATAAAAGTACGTCCAATGTAGCGGTTTTTCATCAATCCTTCTTCAAAAGGAATTCCCGCTTCCTCGGCATAACCCCTGGCCGCTGCAGTCCCGCTGTCAGGAATCGGAATAACAATATCTGCTTCCACCTTGTACTCCCTGGCCAGCTGGCGGCCCATTTCCCGGCGCACCCGGTTAACATGAAATCCATCTATAGTGCTGTCGGGACGGGCAAAATAAATATATTCAAAAATACAGTGAGCAGGTTTAGGGGCCGGCTGTGTTTTTAGAGAAGATAAACCGTTTTTATCTAAGCGCACAATTTCTCCCGGCTGGACATCCCGCACCATCTGTGCCCCGATGGTATTTAAAGCACAGCTTTCAGACGCCACCACCCATCCGTCACCGATGCGTCCCAGGCACAGGGGGCGAAAGCCGTAGGGATCCCGTACTGCATAAAGTGCTTCGGCAGTTAAAATTACCAGTGAATAGGCCCCTTCAATGTCAATCATTGCCTTCATTATGGCCCCCTCCAGGCTCTGCTGGCTGTAGCGGGCTATTAAGTTAACGATAACCTCACTGTCAGTGGAGGACTGGAATATTGCTCCATTATTAAAAAGCATTTTCCTCAAAGTACTGGCATTGGTGAGATTTCCATTATGGGCCAGTCCCAGCATCCCTTTGCTGTGCTGAAAAACCAGCGGCTGGGCATTGGTCAGTTCACTGGAACCGGTGGTGGAATAACGCACATGGCCGATGGCAGCATGGCCGTTTAAGTGCCTCATTACACTGTCATTAAACACCTCCGGCACCAGGCCCATGTTTTTATAAAATTTTATACCGTACCCATCAGTGGTGGCTATTCCGGCACTTTCCTGGCCCCGGTGCTGAAGGGCGTATAAGCCGAAGTAAGTTAACTGGGCCACATCCATGCCGGGAGCGTAAATGCCAAATACACCGCATTCCTCCTGCATCTTGTCCCCCTGCCACCAGGCAAGGGAATTTCTTACTTCATTAAGCATTTTACTGCCCCCCGCCATCTGCTTTCCATTTCTGCCACCGGCAGGTTTATTACTGGGCGAGGCCGCCCGGCGGCACAGCCGGAATCCATCAGGTTTATTCTTAATTCTTCCCCCCCTACTGTTCCCAGGCGGGTAAAAGGTACTTCCATTAAGGTCAGGTGGCGGATCAGCTCAGCCACATTGTTTTCGCTGGCACTGATAATTATCCGAGACTGTGATTCCCCAAACAGCAGAGCATCCCCGCGAATGTTTTCTATACTGTAAATCTCAGCTCCAATACCGCCGGAAATACAGCTTTCGGCTAAGGCTACAGCCAGGCCGCCTTCTGAACAGTCGTGGGCAGATTTAACCAGTCCCTTTTTAATGGCTTCCAGCACTGCCTGCTGAACTTTTCTCTCCAATTCCAAATCAAGCTGGGGAGGAGTTCCCCTGCCTTCTAAACCGTGAACAACACTTAAGTATTCCGATCCGCCCAGTTCAACTCTGGTTTCTCCTACCAAAATTATTATGTCTCCCTCATCTTTAAAATCTTGGGTACAGCAGTAGTCCAGGTCTTCTATTAATCCAACCATACCCACGGTAGGAGTGGGGTAAACAGCAGTTCCTTTAGTCTCGTTGTAAAAACTGACATTGCCCCCGGTGACCGGGGTATTTAATTTGCGGCAGGCCTCACTCATCCCTTGAACAGCCCGGCGGAACTGCCACATAACACCCGGTTTTTCGGGATTTCCAAAGTTCAGGCAGTTAGTTATAGCCAGCGGCTTGGCACCTGAACATACCAGGTTGCGGGCCGCCTCCGCCACTGCAATCATCCCCCCCATGTAGGGGTCAAGGTAACAGTAGCGGGGGTTGCAGTCAGTGGTCATGGCAATACCCTTTTTGGTGCCTTTAACCCGCAGTACAGCCGCATCGGAACCGGGACGCACCACCGTATTGGTCCCTACCATATGATCATACTGGCGGTAAACCCACTCTTTGCTGGCTATGTTGGGCGAAGCCAGCAGATCCAGCAGTACCTGCTCATAATTATCCGGGATTGGTATTTTAACAGGGGAAAGATTCTGCGCTTCCTTTAAATACTCCGGTTCACTGTAAGGCCGCTGGTAAACCGGGGCCTCATCAGTAAGGGCCTTGGCGGGCACTTCCGCCACCAGCTGCTGCCCCTCGGTGAGCCGCAGCATCCCGTCACCTGTTACCCGGCCCACCACCACTGCTTCTAAATCCCACTTGTTAAATATTTCCTTAACCTTGTCTTCCGTTCCCTTTTTAACAACCACCAGCATCCTTTCTTGGGATTCAGACAGCATCAGCTCGTAGGGCGTCATACCCTCTTCCCGGCGGGGTACCAGGGATAAATCCATCTCTATACCGGTACCGGCACGGCTGGCCATCTCACAGGATGAACTGGTCAACCCGGCAGCACCCATATCTTGAATTCCCACCACATAACCGCTCTTAATTACTTCCAGGCAGGCTTCCAGCAGCAGTTTTTCCATGAACGGGTCGCCCACCTGAACGGCAGGACGTTTCTCAGCTGATTCCTCGCTCAGTTCCTCGGAGGCAAAGGTAGCACCATGAATGCCGTCCCGGCCTGTTCTGGCTCCAACCACCATTACGGGGTTGCCTATGCCGGCAGCTACTCCTTTTTTAATATCCTTGTGATCAATTAAGCCCACACACATCACGTTAACCAGGGGATTCTCTTCATAAGTGGGAGCAAAGAATACTTCACCACCAACTGTGGGGACGCCGACGCAGTTTCCGTAACCGGATATCCCTGACACCACCCCGCTGAAAAGATAGCGGGTCCGGGAATTTTTAAGACTGCCAAAACGCAGTGAATCCAGTACAGCAATGGGACGTGCTCCCATGGTAAATACATCCCTTAAGATGCCCCCCACCCCGGTGGCAGCACCCTGGTACGGTTCCACGGCAGAGGGGTGGTTGTGACTTTCTATCTTAAAAGCCACTGCCTGGCCGTCCCCTATGTCAACAATGCCGGCGTTTTCACCAGGACCCTGCAGCACCTGCTCCCCTTCGGTGGGGAAAAATTTTAACACCGGCCGTGATGTTTTATAACTGCAGTGCTCGGACCACATTACTGCAAAAATGCCCAGTTCCACGTAATTGGGTTCCCGGCCCAGGATTTCCTTTACCCTGTCAAACTCCTGGTCGGTAAGCCCCATTTCCCGCCAAATGCCCGGCTTTAATTTTTCACTGCTGCGCGGTTCCATTTATTTCACTCTCCTTTGCCAGCTGGCCAGGATGGATTTAAAGAGCACCGCCCCGTCACTGCTTCCCAGTATCTCTTCAGCACAGCGCTCAGGGTGCGGCATCATTCCCAGCACATTGCCATGCCGGTTGCAGATGCCGGCAATGTTGTTTATCGAGCCGTTGGGATTTGCTTCACCCGTTACTTTTCCCATCTCATCGCAGTACCTGAATACTATTTGATTGTTCTGCTTCAATTCTTTCAGCGTTTTCTCATCACAGTAGTAATTGCCCTCTCCATGGGCCACCGGGATTTTCAGCACCTCCCCGGGATGGCAGAGGGCTGTAAAAGGTGTGCTGCAGTTTTCCACCTTCAGGTAAGTATCCTGGCAAATAAATTGAAGGTTATTGTTGCGCCGCATGGCCCCGGGCAGAAGTCCCGCTTCCAGCAGCACTTGAAAACCATTGCAGATTCCCAGCACCCAACCGCCTTTTTGGGCGTAATTTATTACCGCTTCCATTACCGGCGAGAACCGGGCAATGGCTCCTGCCCGCAGGTAATCACCGTAAGAAAAACCACCGGGCAGGATGATGCAGTCAAAACCGTCAACGCTGTTGGACTTGTGCCAGATATATTCCACCGGTTGATCTAAAACTGCTTTCACAGCATGCAGGCAGTCGGCATCGCAGTTGGAACCGGGGAATACAATTACTCCAAATTTCATTTTTATACCTCCACCAGCTCAAAGGTGTAGTCTTCAATTACCGGGTTTGCCAGCAGCTTTCTGCACATATCATGTACCTGTTCCCCGGCTGCTTCTTTACTGGGAGCGTCAACATCCACCACCAGGTAGCGGCCAACCCGGACATCTTTTACATTTTCATAACCCATGGCATGCAGCGATTTAGTAACCGCACTGCCCTGGGGGTCGAGCACGCTTTGTTTCAGGGTGATGTAAATCTTTGCTTGGTACATATTTAAACCTCCGGTTTTTGTATAAAATTTGGAATTCATAATTTAAAATGAACAGTTCAAAAAGAGTTAACATTTAATCTTTTAAGCTGCCTTATATCTGCACTTCTCTGCCGGTTAACCTCCTGTATATTTCCTTGTAAGCTTCCTCCACATTACCAAGGTCACGGCGGAAGCGGTCTTTGTCCAGTTTTTCCCTGGTTTTGCTGTCCCAGAACCGGCAGGTATCAGGTGAAATTTCATCCCCGAGAAGTATTTCTCCCTTGTGGAAACCAAATTCCAGCTTGTAATCTACCAGGATAATATTTTTATCAGCTAAGTAACTGGTTAAAATATCATTAACCTTTAATGCCATTTCCCTGATGGTTTTAACTTGTTCCGGCGCTGCCAGTTTTAAAGCCCGGATGTGATCATCATTAATCAGCGGGTCTCCCAGTTCATCGCTTTTATAGCAGTAATCTACCACCGGCCCGCCCAGGTCCATTCCTTCTTCCAGTCCCAGGCGCTTGGCCATACTGCCGGCAGCCAGGTTTCGGACAATAACTTCCACCTGGATGATATCTAAGCTTTTTACCACCTGCTCCCGTTCATTAACCAGCTCAACAAAATGATTGGGAACACCCTTTTCAGCCAACAGCTGGAAAAAGTGAGCACTGATAAGGTTATTCAGCACTCCCTTACCCACAATAGTTCCCTTTTTTGCCCCGTTAAAGGCAGTGGCATCGTCCTTGTACTCCACCCATAAAAGGTCCGGGTTGTCAGTTCTGTAAACTTTCTTGGCCTTGCCCTCGTACAGCAGTTCTTTCTTCTGCAAGAAAGACACCTCTCCTCATTTAAGATATTTTTTTAGGGGGCTCATTTTATTGAGCCCCTCAACCTGCTGTTTTACCTTTACAGTCCAAACCGGGAATAAATTTCATCAATATGCCTCAAGTAATGACTGTATTCAAACAGTTCATCCAGTTCCGCGGGACTCAATAATTCCATTACATCCTGGTCCCCGGCCAAAAGCTCTTTAAATTCCGTTCCGGTTCTCCAGCATTCCATGGCATTTCTCTGTACCAGTTCATATGCCCTTTCCCTTGTAATGCCCTTATCTACCAGGGCCAGGAGAACCCGCTGCGAGAATACCAGGCCCCTGGTGCGTTCCATGTTGTGCTTCATTTTTTCCGGGTATACCAGTAGATTTTTTATTATGTCCGTCATCTTTTTCAGCATGTAGTCTAATGTGGTAGTGGCATCGGGAATGATAATACGTTCTACCGAGGAATGGGAAATATCCCGTTCATGCCAGAGGGCAACATTTTCCATGGCCGTCACGGCATACCCCCGCAGCAGTCGGGCCATGCCGGTAATGCGCTCAGTTATGATGGGGTTGCGCTTGTGGGGCATGGCAGATGAACCTTTTTGTCCCTTGGCAAAATACTCTTCAGCCTCACGAATATCTGTACGCTGCAGGGCCCTGATTTCAGTGGCCATTTTTTCTAAAGTACAGCCAATAACAGCCAAAGTATTCATATATTCAGCATGGCGATCCCGCTGCAGCACCTGGGTTGACAGCTTTGCCGGCTTTAATCCCAGCTTTTCACAGACATAAGCTTCTACCCTGGGATCAATATTGGCATAGGTTCCAACGGCACCGGAAATTTTTCCTACGCTGATAACCTCAAGGGCTTTTTTTAGTCGTTCAATGTTGCGCTCCATTTCTGCTGCCCACAGCAGCATTTTTAACCCAAAAGTCATGGGCTCGGCATGAATACCGTGCGTACGTCCAATCATAATTGTATAGCGGTATTCTTGGGCTTTTTCTAAAAGCAGCTTGTGAAGTCCCTCCAAGCGGGAAAGTATTTGTTCTGCCGCTTCTTTCATCCGGACACTTTGAGCCGTATCAACCACATCCGACGATGTCAGACCCATGTGTATATACTTGCTTTCTTCTCCCACATATTCTGCCACGCAGGTGGTAAAGGCAATTACATCATGGTGAACCACCGACTCTATTTCCAAAATGCGATCTACATCAAAGTCAGCTTTTTCTTTTATTACTTCAACAGCTTCTGCCGGTATTTTCCCCAATTCTGCCAGGGCCTCGCAGGCATATATTTCTACTTCCAACCACTTGCGGAACTTGTTTTCTTCTGACCAGATACGTTTCATTTCCGGTAAGGTGTAGCGCTCAATCATCCGTTTTAACCTCCTTAAGTGAACCTAGTTCCTGCTGTTCAAATATCCTTCAATGCCAAGCTTTTTTAATTTTTCTGCTTTCTTTTCCACACTTTGTGCCATTTCCTTTTTATACTCAGCCAGTTTTTGCTGTATTTCATCGTTTGACAGCCCGATTATTTGAGCAGCTAGAATACCGGCATTTTTGGCGCCGTTAATACCCACTGTGGCCACCGGTATCCCCGGGGGCATCTGTACAATGGCGTATAGGGCATCTACCCCTTCCAGTGCACCGGATTTAATAGGTACACCAATCACCGGAAGTGTTGTTAACGATGCAATAACACCGGGTAAGTGGGCAGCCATACCTGCACCGGCAATTATTACTTGAATACCCCTATCCTTGGCGGTGCGGGCATATTCTGCAGTTTTTTCCGGCAGCCGGTGGGCTGATGATATGACCACCTCGTAAGGAATCCCCAGCTTGTCTAAAATATCGGCAGCACCTTTCATAACGGTAAGATCAGAGTCACTACCCATAACAATACCAACCAACGTCTATAACCTCCTATATCATTTGAGAATAATACAGCACCAGTGCTGCTGTAAAACTGGTGCTGCTTTTTTAATGGTAATATACTGTTTACTCTCCTCCCAGGAATGCATAGCGAACTACAACCAGAACGGCTAAAATCCACATCAACCAGTGCACTTCTCTAGCCCGGCCGGCCGCTGCCTTCAGTACCACATAAGATACAATACCAGCGGCAATACCGTTAGCAATGCTGTAGGTAAAAGGCATCAGTGAAAAGGTCAGGAAAGCAGGCAGGCTTTCGGTAAAGTCATCAAAGTTAATTTCTTTTACTGCTGAAGCCATAAGAACGCCTACAATAATTAGTGCCGGTGCAGTGGCAGCACTGGGAATCAGGCCGGCCACCGGTGCCAGTACCAGTGCCAGCAGGAACAGAATACCGACAGTCACAGCAGTTAAACCAGTACGCCCACCTTCACTGACGCCGGCACTGCTTTCAACGTAAGCAGTAACGGTACTGGTACCCATTAAAGCACCGAAAGAAACACCAAAAGCATCTACCAGCATAGCCTTACCCAGGCGGGGACTTTTACCGCTCTTATCCAGCAGTCCTGCCTTGTTGGCTGTACCCACCAGGGTGCCGAATGTATCAAACAGCTCTACAAAGGTAAAGGTAAATACAACGGTCCAAATACCCATTTCCAGCGCACCCTTAATGTCCAGGGCCCCTACCGCCAGGTTGTTAAAGTTCGGTAGGGCGAAAAGAGAAAAATTTTCAGGAACCTGGGTTACTCCCAGGGGAATACCAATAATGGTACTGGTCAAAATACCTATCAGCAGAGAACCTTTAACTCCCCTGGCCATCAGTATCCCGGTAATTGCCAGTCCAATTAAAGCCAGCAGTGTTGCCGGGTTGCTGAAACTGCCCAGCAGTATGTTCCACTCAAAGAACATCAAAGTGGTGCTTCCTTCTTCCGCCAGTTTATCTATAGTGGGCGGAATGGGCGCAGCCTGTACTACCATTATTTCAGACATCTTTAAACCAATTATAGTAATAAATAATCCGATACCCACAGTAATGGCCCTCTTCATGGAATCAGGAACTGCATCAACCAGCAGCTGGCGAACCTGGGTAACTGTTAAAATAATAAATATAATACCGGAAATAAATACTGCACCCAGCGCCACCTGCCAGGGCATACCCATTCCTTCAGCGGCAACTGCGGCAAAGTAAGCGTTTAATCCCATACCCGGTGCAAGGGCAACAGGAAAGTTAACAACTAACCCCATGGCAATGGTAACAATACCGGCAGCAGCTGCAGTAGCGAAAAATATAGCGTCTCTTTCCATTCCTGTGGTGGATAATATGGTGGGGTTTAAGAAAAGAATGTAAGCCATGGTCATAAAGGTTGTTAAACCCGCTATAATTTCTGTTCTGACATCGGTATTGTACTTCTTCAGCTGAAACAGCTTTTCAAGCATTATTATAATTCCTCCTTGTCGCTGCAGGTTAACTTTATTTTTTCTGCCTTTAGTCAAAATATTATTTAATTTTTTAGGCCGGCCCGAACACCTCCCGTTTGAGGTTTTTTATGTAAAAAGTCCTATCACCGCCAAGGTACAGCCTCCGGGCTGGGTTTGATAAATCAAATCCCCTACAAAACACAATCAAATCGTTTTTTCCGTAAATGCCTTGGCTGAGTCACAAAGCAAGAAAGCCCAGGCGCGTAGGTTTCATTAGAGCGTGCGAAACCTACCGCCTGGGCTTTTATCCCTGCCGGTGTAACTGGTTAACTAAAAAATAACCAGCCTGTACCGCTCGGACCGAACCACCCGCAGCGGGTGTGGAACCCTAGGTACACTTTCCCACGTAGTCGGGCAATTTACGGTTGCCCGGTAGAGACTCTTGGGCCATATTCCCAAGGATATACGTGAACATATTAACTTTTTTCACCTACATAATAACAAAGGTTGTCAACGGTTGTCAACGACTACTTTGCATTTTACTCCCACTCAATGGTAGATGGCGGTTTTGATGTGATGTCGTACACCACCCTGTTTACCTGCTCCAGTTCGTTGACGATACGGGATGATATTTTTTCCAGCACTTCATAGGGCAGACGTACCCAGTCTGCTGTCATTCCATCGTTGCTGTGGATGGCTCTTATACCTATGGTCCAGGCATAGGTGCGTTCGTCACCCATAACCCCCACCGTCTTAAAGTTGGGCAGTACGGCAAAATACTGCCAAATTTCCTTTTCCAGCCCAGCATTTTTGATTTCTTCCCTTACGATGGCGTCTGCCTCTCTCAGCACTGACAGTTTTTCTTCCGTTACTTCACCTAAAATCCGTACGGCTAAACCGGGACCGGGGAAAGGTTGTCTCCATACTACCTCTTCCGGCAGGCCCAGTTCTTCTCCCAGCTCCCGCACCTCATCCTTGAAAAGCCAGCGCAGTGGCTCTATCAGTTCAAACTGCATGTCTTCAGGGAGCCCACCCACATTGTGGTGTGATTTAATAACAGCGGCAGTAGCTGTACCGCTTTCCACCACGTCCGGATACAGGGTTCCCTGCACCAGGAAGTCAATCTGTCCCAGCCTGCCTGCTTCTTCTTCAAACACACGGATGAATTCGTTGCCTATTATCTTCCGCTTCTGTTCAGGGTCGGTAACCCCGGCCAGTTTTTTGAGAAATCTTTCCCTGGCATTGACATGAATTAAGTTCATCTGGAACTTTTCCTTAAAAGTTTTTACAACCTGTTCTGCTTCACCTTTGCGTAAAAGCCCATGGTCCACAAAGACGCAGGTCAGGTTGTTTCCTATCGCTTTATGCACCAGTACTGCTGCCACTGAGGAATCTACACCACCGCTTAAAGCACACAGTACCTGCTTATCTCCTACCCGCTCTTTAATTTCTGCCACTGCTTCTTCCATAAATGAACCCATGGTCCATGAAGCGCTGCAGCCGCAGATGTTGTACAGGAAGTTCTGAAGCACCTGCTTCCCCTTGGGAGTGTGCACCACCTCGGGGTGAAACTGGACTGCATAGAGCTTGCGGTCCGGGCAGTGCATGGTAACTACGGGGGTATACCCGCTGCGGGCCGTTACCTTGAAGCCTTCCGGTGCTTCTTCTACTCGGTCAGTGTGGCTCATCCAGCAGTGCTCCTGGGGTTCTAATCCTTCCAGCAGTCCCGAGCATTCCAGGATTTCAATCATGGTTTTACCGTACTCCCGCTGTGTTCCCCGGGTTACCCTGCCGCCCAGCTGGTGCGCCATCATCTGCATGCCGTAGCAGATTCCCAGTATTGGTACATCCAGCTCATAAATTGCCGGGTCAACAGAGGGCGCATCTTCCAAGTAAACACTGGATGGGCCGCCAGAAAAGACGATCCCCTTGGGATTCTTTTCTTTAATTTCTTCAATTGGAGTGCTGTAAGGTAAAATCTCACAAAATACCTGGCACTCTCTAATGCGGCGGGCAATCAGCTGTGTGTACTGGCCTCCAAAGTCCAGCACAATTACCATTTCTTGTCCCACTGACATGGCATTTATCCCTCCAAACATTAAAGGGCATAAAAAGCCAGCCCTTAATTATCCCTGGTATACTTCCGGTTTCAAAACAGCAATGTACGGCAGGTTGCGGTAGCGCTCATCAAAGTCCAGCCCGTAACCAACAACAAATTCGTTGGGAATAGTAAAGCCAGTATAGTCTACCTGTACATCAACAGTCCTCCTGTCGGGCTTGTCCAGCAGCGTGCAGATTTTTAAGCTTTCCGGGTTTCTTGATTTAAGGTTTTCCACCAGGTATTTTAAGGTCAGCCCGGTATCTACAATGTCTTCTACAATCAGCACGTGTTTGCCTTCAATGCTTTTATCCAGGTCCTTTAATATCCGTACCGCACCCGAAGATTTTGTCCCCGAACCATAACTGGAAACGGCCATAAAATCAAAATAAGTGGATACTGATAAATTTCGCACCAGGTCAGCCAGGAAAATCATTGCACCTTTCAAAATACCTACCACCAGTACTTCTCTGGCATGATAATCCTGAGAAATCTGCTGTCCCAGTTCTTTTACCCTTTCTCTGATTTGCTCCTCGGATAACAGTATTTTCTGCACATCTGGGTGCATTTCGCGAACCTCCCGGAATTTTTTCTTAATTTTTCTTCCAGTAAATTTCTACATTAAATACGGTTTATTATAACAAGCAACGAACTTTTTTGTCAAAATTTCTCCACTGCCGGTACATATATAAGAGGACAAAAAAATAGGGCTGGTTAAAGCCCTGAGATTCTTAAACTGGAGGTTTAATTTTGATTTCCCGGTTGAAATCATAAAGCTTCAAGTTAATCTCCATATAGGCCCGCTCGTTTCCAGTATGGCTGGCTGTGATAGTGGCCCTGCAGATTCTTTGACTGGAAGGATCAATCCAAAGCTTATATTTAAAGGTGTTGAACTGGTTTTCTAAAAAAGGCATTTCCACATTAGGCATCAATTCCAGCACTTCATATTCTTTCCCATCTATTTTTTCACTGCCCAGGTACTTTAATTCCGGAACGTCTTTAAAATTAAAGTTTGCCATGGGATTAAATTCGAATATAAAGGACTCTGCCTTGGCCAGCTGGTTTCCCTTTAGCGTCAGCCACTTTCCGGAGAAGGGATCTTTCATAAATGTGCTGTCTTTATACTGGATAAATTCCACAGGTGAATTGATCAGCGTCCCTTTAATATGCACCTGGTCGTTTCCTACCCTTTCCCCTTTTATCTTGCTGATGGTCTCGTTCTTTTTTCCAAGCTGGCACGATATTTCAAACCGGTAGCTTTTGCTGTCCAGTGTATTTGTTAAGCTGGTGTTCAGCAGCTGCTGTGGGTCAACCCTGGTGGCACTTCCCCTGCTGGTAACTATCCATATTACCAGGCCTACGGCTGCCAGCACCAGCACCGGCCATATAATTTTCCTGCTAACACTAAGGCCGTTTAAATTAAACTGAGGTATTTTCAACCTGTCACTCCCCCTATTTTTACAATTTAGTTAAATATTACTAGGGGGAATCGCTGTTTATGACAGTTTCTTCAGGTTAAACTAGCTTTAATATTATCTATCTGGAGGTAAAGCTCATGGAGGAGTTAATTAAAGTAATTAAAAAATACCGGCTGGGAAGCTTTTATATCAATCTTCCGGTGGAACTTAAAGAACAGTGGCTTAAAGATGCTGCCGGCCTTCCATTAACTGTGGTTCCCTCCCAGAAGGGCAGTTCATTTTTTATAGAAAATGCCGCCCAGCTCCTGTGGACCAGCGCAGCCAATGCCATCCCCCGGAAACACTATGCCCTGGCTGAAAGACTGCTGCATAAAGCCCTGCAGCTGGCCGATTCTATCCAGGACAAGGCCTGGATACACGGCAACCTTACCCAGCTCTATCACCTGCAGATGGATAAAATTCCCGGGGCAAAGGAAAAGTGCCGTCACCACTGCCGGGAAACAATAAACACAGGTTATTTCCAGGGATGGTGCGAAAAAATTCTTGGTGATATTAATAAATAGAACAGCATTGCAAATAATACCATTTTTTGATACTTTGATAATCGTAGATGAAATTTAATTAAGTAATTAAGGAGGAACTTTAGTAGTGAAAATTAAAGATATGCAGGAAGATGTGGATAAATGGATCAGCCAGTTTGAGGAGGGATACTGGCATCCCCTGTCCATGCTGGCCCGTATGACTGAAGAAGTGGGCGAACTGGCCAGGGAAATTAACCACCGGTTTGGTGAAAAGCCAAAAAAACCCACCGAAAAAGAGGGAAACCTGGCCCTGGAACTGGGCGACATAATGTTTATTGTTGCCTGCATGGCCAACTCCCTGGACATAGACCTGGAAGATGCCTTTAAACGAACCATGGAAAAGTATTATCAAAGGGACATCAACAGGTGGACCAAAAAAGATAGGGGGGATCGCCATGGCAGTAATTAAGCCCTTCCGGGGATTGCGTTATAACCTGGAAAAGATAGATAACCTGGCTGAAGTAATTGCTCCAGCCTATGATCCAACCGGCAGTGATGACCGGAAAGAATATTATAACAAACACAAGTACAATACTGTATACCTTGAACACCGGGAAAATGCTGCTCTGACTCTAAACAGCTGGCTGAAACAAAAAATCTTGGAAGAGGAAGATAAACCAGCCCTTTACCGCTACCAGCAGGAGTTTCTGTTTAACGGCGAAAAAAAAGTGCGCAGCGGTATTATCTGCACCGTTAAAATTGAACCTTATGAAAAAGGAATAATCCTGCCCCATGAAGAAACCCTGGATAAATATCGAGAAGACAGCCTGGAACTGTTAAAAAGCTCCCGGGTCACCATATCACCTATTCTTGGTCTCTATAACGATGCTGGCAGTACAGTGGACAGCATCATGGAAAAAGCTGCTGAAAAAACCCCGGATATAGATTTCACTGATGAAAGCGGTACTGTTCACCGGGTCTGGGTAATTAAAGATGGTGAAATTATAAGTCAGGTCCAGGAAAGCATGAAGCGGATGCGTATCTTCCTGGCCAGCGGCCATCACCTTTACGAAGCAGCTTTAAATTACCGGAATTACCGGCGTGAAGCGCAAGGCATAACAAGTGAAACTGATGATAATCCTTTTGATTATGTAATGATGACCCTGGTTAACTTGTACAGCCCGAACCTGGTAATACTCCCCTGCCACCGCCTGGTTAAAAATGTAAAAAATTTCAACCTGGATAAAATGCTTAACATATTGAAAGAAGATTTCAAGGTGGAGGATTTTGCCGTTGACCCCGGCGGCAGCAACCTGGAAGAATTTCTTAACCTGGTTTCAAACCGCGGTGGGTTTGACCAGGGATTGGGAATTGATCACCGCCGTGCTTTCGGCCTGTATGCCGGTAAGGGACAGGGTTATGTTATAACATTGGAAAGTGAAACAGCACTGGACAGGTTAATGCCCCGGGAAAAGTCCCTGGCCTGGCAGGGATTAGATGTTTCCGTGCTGCACACTACTATAATTGACCGGCTTTTAACTACTGTGGAAAAAGATCAAACCATTAAACCAGATATCCATTACACCAGGAAGAAAAAAGAAGTATTAAAGATGGTAGACAGCGGGGAATACCAAACAGCCTTCTTTATGAATCCTCCCCTACTGGATGAAGTAACGGCAGTAGCAATCGGTGGGGAAAAAATGCCGCCAAAAAGTACATACTTTTACCCCGGCCTGCCAGCAGGCCTAATTATAAATAAACTGTAATTATTAAAAAATGGGCGTGATAAATCACGC
The DNA here is from genome assembly GCA_017656165.1 of Desulfotomaculum sp. Lineage (GTDB taxonomy): Bacteria > Bacillota > Desulfotomaculia > Desulfotomaculales > Desulfohalotomaculaceae > Desulforadius. The sequence goes on along the minus strand of JACDOL010000011.1, from coordinate 10 downwards.
CCCTTATTTG
>JACDOL010000010.1 GCA_017656165.1 Desulfotomaculum sp. | reverse complement strand
ATAACAACCGGTGTTTCACGTGAAACATTTGTTATGGAGTGATTTTATATGCTGGGAACTATCGTAAATGCAGCGGCTATTGCAGCAGGTGTTTCAATAGGTATGATTTTTAAACGTGGAATATCTGCTCAAGTGCAGAATACTATTATGCAGGGACTGGGATTGGCTGTTTTACTGATTGGTTTAAAAACTGCTTGGCAGACAGAAAATGAATTAATACCAATATTAAGTCTTGCCCTAGGAGCTTTATTGGGTGAATATATGGGTATAGAGGATAAATTAAACAAGCTGGGAATGTGGCTGGAATCAAAAGTAGGTAACAATCATGGTACAGTGGCCAAGGCTTTTGTTACCGCCAGTTTAATATACTGTGTGGGGGCTATGGCTATAATGGGCGCAATAGAAGATGGATTAACCGGGGATCCTAAGACTTTGTACGCTAAATCAGCACTGGATGGTATTTCAGCAATTATCTTTACCTCTACCATGGGTATAGGAGTTATTTTTTCTACCATTCCAGTATTAATATATCAAGGAAGCATTACGCTTTTAGCAGATTATATTAAAGAAATTCTAACAGGTAGCATGATTATTGAGATGAATGCCACGGGCGGGCTATTAATATTTGGTATTGGTTTAAATATCTTAGGCATAAAAAAGATTAAAGTGGGCAATCTGCTTCCATCAATTATATTTGCAGTTCTACTGGTGTGGCTTAAGGAATTAATATTATAAATACATAGAATTAAGTTTAGTTAATTAAAAAATATTGCGCTTTACTGGGAGGAATTAATATGCTTTTACAACAAATTGAACAGTACAGCACTTACATAATTATTTCACTTACTCTTTTACTGGTGTTAAGCCTGGTAATACAGGTAACCTTATGGAAAAATATTAGCAGGTTGAAAGATAAATACCGCCGTTTAACCAGGGGTATTAACGTTAAAAATCTGGAAGATTTAATTTTAAATTATACTGATCAGATAGAGCGGATGGACAAGCAGTTAAGTTTATTAGAAGATAAAAATAATGAGCTGGCCCAAAAAATAAAAAAATGTATTTCCACTCCAAAATTAATTAGGTACAATGCCTTTGATGATGTGGGAAGTGATTTGAGTTTTTCTGCTGCCTTATTGGATAATGAGAAAAATGGTATAATCTTAACCAGTATATATGGCAGGGATGAGTCAAGGTTTTATGTTAAAAGAATAGATAAGGGTATTTCAAATCAGAATTTATCACCTGAAGAAGAAAAAATTTTAGCTGAATATAAAAATTAATTTACAGGGATAAAATATGAACACCTTCCAAATAATATTTTAAGAATAACCTGGGAGGTGTTTTTTGTTTTGTATAAAAAGAAAATTGCGGTGGAGGAAGGAATGGATGATGTTAAGCAGGTATTACAGGATCAAGGTTACCAGGTAGTACCGCCACAGGAGCAGGATGCAGAAGTATACGTGCTGTCGGGCTTAGACGAGAATACAATGGGAATGATGGAAATATCATCCAATGCACCGGTGGTTGATGCCAGGGGTCTTACAGCCAATGAAGTGTTAAAGGAAGTAAAAAACAAAATTAGGCTTCAGTATTGATTATAATATTTAAAGCCCAGGTTTTAAATTTCCTGGGCTTTTGTATTCTTATATTCAATTATTGTGGCCAAAAGGCCTTCGACTATTAATTCAGCCATTTTCATAACTATGTTTAACCGGGTGTTCTGCAGTATCATGTATTCCATAAATCCACCTACATTGACTATACCGGTGATGTGAAGGTCGCCAACTTCAGGTAATTTTTTATGAACTCCTGCCCCGGGCTTTAAAGAACCATTGGCAATGTTAATACAGCCAACACTGTCCAACTGTCCCAGGGAAGCATCAATGGCAATAATTAATGGATTCCTGTAGCATTTATAAATTTCGCCTAATTTTTCATCTAGGTTACTTCCGTGTACAGGATCTTCTAATGTGCCGTGTACTTCAAAAAAATCTTGATTTACCTCACTTAATTTACTTCCCACCAGAGGTCCTAGGCAGTCACCTGTAGAACGGTCAGTACCTATACATACTAGCACTACAGGCCTTTCAGGTGTTAAACCGCACTTAAGTAATTTGTATGTTAAATCCCAGCTAAACTTTTTAACTGCCAGGGGATCATCACTATTAATTCGGGTTTTCGATGGTTTTGATGGTTGATTTAACTGGTTAATCATGGCCATTGCGTATCCTCCTAACATTTTTACATAAGTTAACTAGTATATTTATTCCCTTTTAAGCTATAAAATATGCCAATTATTTAAAATTTTTTGGTCAGCATGAACTGCCGGCAGCATAATATCGATAATGAGGATTCTATGCTGCATTTTTAAATAACATTCATTACTGAATTAACAGGTGGTGAGTGAATTAAAGAGGTGAAGCAATGAATAAAAATATAATAATGTTTGCTAAAGTACTGACAATGTATATAGGAACAGTGATAGGAGCAGGTTTTGCTTCTGGTCAAGAGGTGCTGCAGTTTTTTATTAGTTACGGCGGGCAGGGTTTATGGGGTGTATTGGTAGTAACAATTTTTTTTGCCTACTTAGGAATGATAGTTATGTATATTTCCACCAAATTTAATTCTGGATGTTACCAGGATATATTACCTTACTTGATGGGCCCGGCCGCCAAGTTAATGGATGTTTTGAGTTTAATTATGTTGGTCGGCGGGTTAGGAATAATGCTGGCAGGCAGCGGTGCGGTGGTTAATCAATATTTTGGTTTACCTAACAATATAGGTGTAATAGCAGCATTAATTATTACAGTGGCTGTCATCTGGGGGGGTGTAGAGAGAGTCCTTTCTGCAAATTTAATTCTCGTGCCATTAAAATTACTGGCCGTGTGTTTGATAGCTGTGCTGGCAATATCTAAACAAACTTCCTTCATGCCGTCCCACGTGGTACCGGTGAGTAAACAAATGGTGGCATCTAACTGGTTGTGGGCCAGCATTTTATATGTATCTTATAATATGGTAGTACCAATGGCAGTGCTGTCATCATTGGGGAGAATAGTGCACCCGGCAGTTGGTATTACGGCGGGGGTAACGGGAGGTGTAATACTGGGAATAACCATAGGATTGGTAACTATTGCTGGCTTAAATTTTTACCCTGAAATAACAAATTACCCTGTTCCTATGCTTTTTATAGCTGCCAATATTACACCATTATTTAAAACAGCTTTTACGGTGTTAATTTGGATGGCTATGTTAACCACTGCTATAGCTGATGCGCATGGTTTTGCCAGCAGGATAGCACCTAAAGGGGGAAAATTATACAAGATAGTAGGAACTGGAATTTGTTTTGCGGTGATTCCTTTAACAAAACTGGATTTTGCTCAATTAATACAAAAACTTTATCCTGCTTTTGGCTATGGCGGCCTAATACTGCTAATATCATTATTGATTATTCCTCTGGTTAGACTGGGTATAAAAAAACAATTTTAACCTTCAAATGACTTACATTTGAAGGTTTTTTGTTCTTAAAAATGCTGGTGATAGACCTAAGTTTTATTATTTTTGGTAAAATAATTATAACTGGGAGGGATTAAAGTGAACTGGATAGATATTGTTATACTGGTTATTGTCTGCTGCTCGGCTTTTCGAGGATTTATAACAGGATTGATTAAATCAATAACCGGTCTTCTTGGAGTTGTGGTGGGAATATTAGCAGCTTATAAATATCACCAGGCATTAACAGATTATTTTATTGCCGGCTGGCAGCTGGATAAAAAAATAATGCCCCTTTATAAACATATACTGGGTTTTATACTGCCCTCAGATGCATACAACATAACATTAATCACCATTCAACAAGCAGAAAATTATTCTCAATTATTATCTCCGTTAGTATTAAAAATAGTACAGCAGAATTCAATAAATAATTCCGGTACAATTGGAGACATGCTGAGCCTGGGGTTGGCACAGGGTACATTAAATATAATTTCATTTGTACTGCTGCTTATAGCAGTAGACCTGGCAATTAAGTTTTTAGGAAATATTCTGCATGGGATAGTGGACTGGGGAATATTTGCCCCGTTTAACCGCGTGGGCGGTGCGCTGTTTGGTGTAGTCCGGGGAGTATTACTCGTATTTATAATTATGGCAGTGCTAATGCCCCTGCAGCTGCCATTTGCACTGGTAGGAGGTGAAACATCAATAACAGAGGCTGTGGAGAATTCTAAACTGGGCAGCTATTTTTGGAAGATGCTGGCGAAATTAGATTGGAGTCCGGCAGGAAACTGGCTTAAACCAATGATACTAGAAAAATATATGAATTCAGTATGACATTATAATCCTTACCGGCGTTGAGAGTAACTTTTTTTAAGCAGGGTATAATAACCCTGAATTTTACATTTTCAGGAGGGTTAAAATGAATCAAACAAAGCATCCGGCAGAAAATCTTTTGTATTCTCCCAAAAGTGCATGGCATAATACAGGGCAAAATTTAATGTCTGACATTTTTGCCTTTAACGAGGAGTACAAGTCGTTTCTTAATCAGTCTAAAACTGAAAGAGAAACTGCAGCACAAGCTGCCTCACTGGCCCAAAATAACGGCTTTGTTCCCATTACAGAAGCTAAACAGCTGCAGCCGGGCAGCAGGGTTATTTTTAACTACCGTAATAAGGCTGTTATGCTTGCAGTTATAGGGTCTGAACCCATTGAACAAGGCTGTAATATTATTGGCTCACATAATGACGTTCCCAGGCTGGATTTAAAACCCAATCCACTTTACGAAAAGAATGATTTAGCTTTGTTAAAGACCCACTATTACGGTGGAATTAAAAAATATCATTGGTTAGGTATTCCCTTGGCATTACATGGAGTAATCTGCTTAAAAAACGGTACATCAATACCGTTAATTATAGGAGAAGACGCCAGTGACCCCGTTTTTACCATTACTGACCTGCTTCCGCATTTGGCAAAGGATCAAATGAATAAGAAAATGTCTGAAGCCATTGAAGGTGAAGGACTGAATATTCTAGTAGGTGGTATTCCTTTAAAAAATGAAAATGTAACTAATCCTGTAAAGCTTGCTGTTTTAGAAAAATTGAATCAGCAGTTTGGAATTACAGAAGAGGACTTTACCAGCGCAGAGTTTGAAGCTGTTCCCGCTTGGCCGGCAAGAGATGTAGGGTTAGACCGCAGTATGATAGGTTCTTATGGCCAGGATGACAGGGTATGCGTGTATACTTCCTTGAAGGCAATTATGGATGTAAATGTACCTAGAAATACTTCAGTTAATATAATAATGGATAAAGAAGAAATTGGTTCCAGCGGAAATACCGGCATGGCAGCCAGGACTTTTGAGAATTTTATGGCAGAACTGCTGGACAGGCTTCTGTCCGGTTACAGTGAACTGGTTTTGCGCCGCTGTCTGGCTAATTCAAAAGCACTATCTGCAGATGTTACTGCAGGAATGGACCCCAATTACGAAAATGTTTTAGAAAAAATGAATGCCTGCAAACTGGGATACGGGGTAGCATTAACAAAATACACCGGCACCCGTGGTAAGGTCCATGCTAATGATGCTCATGCTGAGTTTTTAGGTTACATACGAAAGTTGTTTAGCGATAACAATATTCCATGGCAGATCGGTGAACTGGGAAAAGTAGATCAAGGTGGAGGCGGTACCATTGCCTACCTGATGGCGGTATACGGTATGGATGTAGTTGACTGTGGTGTACCTCTCCTGGGTATGCACTCTCCCTTTGAAATATCCAGTAAAGTGGATGTTTACGCTGCATATCAGGCATACAAGGTATTTTTCTCTCATTAAGATTATTTATAACGGCATCATTTACATAAGTAGATGATGCCGTTATATTATTATATAAATTCAGCATTTTGGGGGGTAAATATGATTCGCTACAGCGTAGGTGATATTGTAAAAATGCGAAAAACACACCCTTGTGGTGGCGACCAATGGGAAATAATGCGTACAGGTGTAGATATCAGAATTAAATGCACCACCTGCGGCCGGGTTATAATGCTGCCCCGCCCCAAGTTTGAAAAGAGCGTAAAGGCCGTTGTCAGCCAGGCAGAAAAAAATGATGGATGAGCTTGCTATTGCTCACCGTCTGTGATATACTCCGTATTTGGAAGAACAATGCGTTCTCTCCCGCTCTATCCAAGGAGATGGGGCCAAAGACCAAGGGAGGAGGTGAAGAGGCTTGCGTAAATATGAGTTGACATTTATTATCCGTCCTGATCTGGAAGAAGAAGCACTGGAAACGGTTATTAACAAGTTTACCAGCCTCATTAAAAACAACGGTGGAGAAGTTTTAGAAGTTGAAAAATGGGGCAAACGCCGTTTAGCTTACAAAATTGACAAGTATGCAGAAGGTTTTTATGTAATTGTTAACTTCCAGTCTGAAGTGGAAGTTACCAATGAGCTGGACCGTGTACTGAAAATTACTGACGGTATACTGCGCCACATAATTATCCGTAAAGAAGACTAATTTATATTTTTATCGGGGTGATTTTTTTGTTAAATAAAGTCATTTTAATTGGTAGATTAACACGCGACCCCGAACCCCGTTACACCACCAGCGGAGTGGCTGTGACCAAGTTTACCTTGGCTGTAGACCGACCATTTACCAATAAACAAGGTGAAAGAGAAGCTGATTTTATTGATATAGTGACGTGGCAGAAGTTAGCCGAAATTTGTGCAAATAATTTAAACAAAGGTCGTTTAGTAGCCGTGGAAGGTCGCTTGCAGATTCGTTCCTATGACGATAATCAAGGAATAAGACGTAAAGCTGTCGAAGTGGTTGCCGATAATGTGCGGTTTTTAGATCGTAAAGATAGAGGAGGAGCGGGCACAGTACAGGAGTTTGACAGCTCAGGTACTGGTGGTTTTGCTAGTGAAATAAGCTTCTCTGATGACACAGATGATGTTCCGTTTTAATAAAGGAGGGAAAACATGGCCAGAGATCGCCGTAAGAAAAAGCGCATCTGCAGCTTTTGTGTAGATAAAATGGATGAAATAGATTTCAAAGATGTAAACCGTCTTAAAAAATACATCACCGAGCGCGGTAAAATACTGCCCCGCCGTATATCCGGTAACTGCGCTAGACACCAGCGTATGCTTACCACAGCAATCAAGAGGGCACGCGTAATGGCTTTACTGCCATTCACCATTGAATAATTAAAGAATGCTGGACAGCAAAGGGAGCTTTGGCTCCCTTTCCTTTTTTGTATATATATATATATATATACATCTATATATACATCTTTGCAGCTGCTTTACAATTTCAGGAAAAAATTACTATAAATACAACAAATAACAGGTTAAACGGGCAGGAAAAGTTCTTCTGGTGCTAGAAAGTATTCATTCTTTAGAGCAAGTTTTTTTAAGATTTATTTTGCTTTGAGTAATGCTGCAGGGGAATTAAAAGGAGGGGGTACCTATGTTCCCGTCACCCAACCAGGATAGCGGTATTGCTAAAAATATAAGAGTGATAGAGTGGTTGAAGGCAGATATACTGGCGTCGCTTGCTGCCTTGTTTAAAGCAATGGTTAAAGGCAGCGAGGAAAAACTGCTGGACGCCCTGGCCAGCCTGGTAATTACAGCATATATACTAGGCCGCCGCCTGGGAATTAATTTTTCGCGGCTGGATCTTAAAATTGAGTCCAAACTGCGCCAGGGTATAGATGACGGTCACGAGGTAGAGCGGTGGTACGGGGATTTAAGTCAACTGCTGGAATACCGGATTAACGAACACGGGTCAAAAAGTGGAAAGGGAATTTTATAATGTGCCGTCGTGTTTTCAGAGTATAAATACCTCGGCGGTGATAACACCGATTCAGGCGGGAAAAAGAGGTGAATTTATTGACATACAATTATAGTACCCGTTCAACGGTAGAAGGGGCACTTTTTGCTGCCCTGACAGCCATAATAGCTGTAATTGGTTTTTATATTCCAGTACTGCTGTTTATCACTGGTGTCCTTCTTCCCCTGCCGTTAACGCTGGTAGTTTACCGTCATGGATTAAAAAAGGGTATCTTAACCCTTGCAGTTTCATATATCCTGCTGTTAATTTTGTATTCAGAACCATTAAGCGTAACGGCGTTAATGATACAGTTTGCACCCCTGGGTCTGCTGCTGGGGCTTTTATTTAAAAACAAAATAACTGCCGGCAAAAGTATAACTGCCTGCAGTATTGTATCTGCATTTCTAACATTTATAATTATAATATTAACTGCACTGCTGACCGGGGTTGAACTCAACTACTTGGAAACACAAATGCGGTCGGCAGTTGATGAGAGCCTGGAGTTTTACAAGGATGCAGGCTTGTTAAAAAATATTGATGAGCAGGAGTATAAGCAGTCCATGCAGAGAACGCTGCATGTGATAAGCATACTTTTCCCGGGGATTTTAACCATTGGGGCAGTGATGTCATCAATAATAACATATTTATTGGCCAGGGCAGTATTAAAACGCCTGGACCATGAAGTGGTACCCCTGCCTTCATTCAGCTGCTGGACATTTCCCTGGTATTCGCTTTGGTCACTGGTTATAGGACTGGCACTGACGCTGTTGGGTGACCGCTACCAGCTGGAGACCACAGCAGTTATAGGTAAAAATATTTTGTATGTTTCCTGTATAATTTTTATTATGCTTGGAATTTCTGTTGTCACTTACTATTATAAAAAAATACCTTTACACCCGCTGTTTAAACTAATCCTGCTCTTATTTGCAGTTATTTGGCCTTTTACACCAGTTTTACTGCTTGGAATAGGAGTAATAGACCCGCTGATAGATATTCGCAGGATTAATAAGAAAAAATCGCTGAATTGAAGGAGGCTGGATAGATATGAAAGTTATTTTAAAACAGGACGTTCGCAAACTGGGTAAAAAAGGTGATGTGGTAGAAGTAGCCGAAGGTTATGCCAGGAACTATCTCATACCGCGGAACCTGGCCAGTGAGGCTTCGGAAGGAAAACTTAAAGAACTTGCTCAAATGAAAAAAGCCGAACAGCGCAGGCAGGAGCAGATTTTACAGGAGGCTAAGGAAATAAAAGCTGAACTAGAAAAAATAGAGGTTAAGTTAACTGCCAAGGTAGGAGAGGGCGGAAAACTTTTCGGTGCCGTAAGCAGCAAAGAAATTGCTGAACAGTTAAAGAAGCATCATAATCTGAAAATAGACAAGAAAAAAATAGAACTGAAATCACCCATTAAGAGCCTGGGAGTTCATCATATTACTGTAAAACTACATCCCAAAGTACAGGCAGAACTGAAAGTTTCTGTTGCAGAAGAAAAATAGGCTTTAGATCAGCTGCCACCTCGCAGTTATCAGCATCTTCCTGGTACTTTGAAAGGGGCAAGGCCTTATGAAACAAGTTATTGAAAAATTTATTAAAGCAGCAAGCACTGATAATGTCCGGCACCTAACAGAAAAAGAGATAATTAGCAGGCAGGTTAATGCTATTTTTGAACTGCTTACCAACATTTACGGGTCGGACAAACTGGTACTGAGGGCCAGCAAATTGGATGCGCTGAACTTAATGCGCTCCGAAAAGTTGGAGGAAAGGGTTCTGGCCCTGCAGATTTTAGTGTTTGAAGATCCCACCCTAAATGAAGTTTCCAGGTGGGAAGAGATACCAAAAATTTTGGACAGCATTGAAGATGAAATAGCAGATATTCTGGCCCGGCGAACTGTAGAAGAAGACATAGAAAGAAAAATTACTGAAAAAATGCACCAGCGGCATGAAGAATACGTGCGGGAAGTTAAGATGCAGGTATTAAAAGAATGTTCCGGGCCGGAAAATGTTCAAACACTTAAAAAACTTGCTGTCTTGGAAAAATTAGAACGCAATAAGCTGTCCACATCTGCAGTAGATCTGCTGCGGCCCAAAAGCTTTGAGGACATTATCGGGCAGGAAAGTGCGGTAAAAGCCCTGGTATCCAAGCTGGCATCACCCTTTCCCCAGCACATAATAATTTACGGACCGCCCGGTGTTGGTAAAACATCTGCTGCCAGGTTGGCGCTGGAAGTGGCTAAAAAGATTAAAGGCAGTCCCTTTAGTAAAGAAGGAAAATTTGTAGAAGTGGATGGGACCACCCTGCGCTGGGATCCAAGAGAAATTACCAATCCCCTGTTGGGCTCAGTTCATGACCCCATTTACCAGGGTGCACGACGGGATATGGCTGAGACCGGTATTCCTGAACCAAAGCCGGGCTTGGTTACCGAAGCTCACGGGGGTGTATTATTTATAGATGAAATAGGTGATATGGATCCCATCCTGCAGAATAAACTGCTGAAAGTACTGGAAGACAAGCGGGTATACTTTGAGTCTTCATATTATGATCCTCATGATCCCAACGTACCTAAATATGTAAAGAAATTATTTGAAGAGGGTGCACCAGCAGATTTTATCTTAATTGGCGCTACCACCCGGGATCCAGAGGAACTCAATCCCGCTATCCGTTCCCGCTGTACAGAAGTATATTTTGAACCATTAACACCTGAAGATATTATAAAAATAGTGCAGCAGGCAGCTGAAAAACTGGCCGTAAAACTGGAAGACGGGGTAGCAGAAATTATAAGCAATTACACAATTGAAGGTCGTAAAGCCACGAACATACTGTGCGACACTTATGCTCTAGCCTACTACAACAACCGGGGAAAAGAAAATAATAAAATAACTATTACTAAAAAGGAAGTTTATGAGGTAATTCAAACCGGCCGCCTGGTACCCAACGTAACCCAGAAGGCCAGCCCAGAAATGGAAGTGGGGAGAGTATTTGGCCTTGGGGTAATGGGCTTTCTGGGATCTGTTTTGGAAATTGAAGCAGTGGCATTCCCCCCCAGCAAGGAAGGAGGGGGCAGTATCAGGTTTAATGATACGGCAGGAAGTATGGCTAAAGATTCTGTATTTAATGCCGCATCAGTGATAAGAAAAATAACCGGTATTGATATCAGCAGCTATGACATTCACGTCAATATAGTGGGCGGTGGACGCATTGACGGCCCGTCGGCCGGGGCAGCAATTACCATTGCCCTATTAAGTGCCATAGAAGAACGTCCTGTAAAACAGGATGTGGCAGTTACCGGCGAAATATCAATTCAGGGCAGGGTAAGAGCAGTTGGAGGGATACCCGAAAAAATTTATGGAGCAAGACAGGCGGGGATTAAAAAAGTAATTATACCTGAGGAGAACGCCAAGGATGTTCCTGTAGGGATAAAAGGCGTTACTATAATCCCCGTTAAAAAAGTAGAGGAAATGCTGCCCCATGTCTTTGGAGAAGAATGCAGTTCCCTAGTTAGTTAAAAACCGGCGGCTCTCAGCCGCCTTCTTTAATGTTGTACAGCCGTTAAACTCATACAACGGCGAAATGTAAATACAAATAAATTTCAGCATTGGAGAGGTACCCATGAACAATAAAGTTCCACCACAAAATATAGATGCCGAGCAGTCTGTCCTGGGGGCCCTGCTCCTGAACAGGGAAGCAGTGTACAAAGTAATGGCCATTATCAAACCTGAGGACTTCTACCGTGACAGTCACAGGGAAATCTACGAGGCTATCTTAAGCCTGGTGGATAGGAATGACCCGGTGGACATGATTACCGTATCCGAGGAACTGCGGCAGAAAGGAACTTTAGAAAAAGTGGGTGGGGTTTCTTATGTGGCGACCCTGGCCAGCCTGGTACCCACCGCTGCTAATGTTGAATACTATGCCCGGATAGTAGAGGAAAAATCCCTTCTTCGCCAGATGATTCAGCTTTCCAACAGGATATCAGCCAAGGGGTATGAAGGTGAAGATGTACGGCAGTTAATGGGACAAATTGAACAGTCATTAACGGAAATAAGCAGCCGCCAGCAGTCAAAAGCACTAACTGCCATCAGTGATATACTGCTGAAAACCTTTGATGATATTGAGCAGATTCACAAAAATAAAAGTGAACTTACAGGTGTCCCCACCGGCTTTATAGACTTTGATAAAATGACCAGCGGTCTGCAGAAGAGTGACTTAATAATTTTGGCTGCCCGTCCCAGTATGGGTAAAACTACCCTGGGCTTGATGATGGCATTAAACGCAGCGGTAAGATCGAAAACCCCGGTGGCGGTATTCAGTTTGGAAATGTCAAAGGAGCAGCTGGTTCAGCGCATGCTCTGTGCAGAAGCCATGGTAGACCAGCACAAGCTTCGCACCGGGGCCCTTAAACCCGAGGACTGGGAACGCTTAACTGAAGTGGCCGGTTACCTGGCAGAAGCCCCCATTTATATCGACGACACTGCTTCCATTTCTGTACGAGAAATGCGGGCTAAGGCCAGAAGGCTGCAGGGAGAAAAGGGCCTGGGCTTAATTGTCATCGATTACCTGCAGCTGATGCAGGGTGACAGGCGTACAGAAAGCCGCCAGCAGGAAATAGCTGAAATTTCACGGGCATTAAAAGGACTGGCCAAGGAATTAAATATACCGGTGGTAGCGCTGTCCCAGCTCAGCAGGGCGGTGGAGCAGAGGCAGGATAAAAGGCCTATTATGTCCGACCTTCGTGAAAGCGGCAGTATTGAACAGGATGCTGACGTGGTAGTATTCATATACCGTGATGACTACTATAACCCGGAATCAGAGAAGCAGGGAATAGCAGAACTGATTATTGCCAAACAGCGGAATGGCCCGGTAGGTACGGTGGAACTGGGCTTTTTTAAAGAATATACAAAGTTTGTTAACCTTGATAAAGATCATAATTAATTAAATTTTCTTTACTTAACTGGTGTTATTTGCTAAAATATCTATGTTTCTTGATTGATTGATAAATAATGCACAAGCATCTGAGTTATTTTTACTGCAGTGGGTAAACTATCCTTATGTATTGGAGGTTAAACATGTGCGCCAGCAGTATGATGTAATTATAGTTGGTGCCGGCCCGGCAGGCATTTTTTCTTCCCTGGAGTTAGTAAAAAGGAACCAGGGCTTAAAAGTTCTGATGCTGGAAAAAGGAAGGGATATTACCAAACGGACCTGCCCTTCCAGGGATAAAAACATTCCCTGTGTTTCCTGTGACCCCTGTTCCACCGTTTGCGGATGGGGCGGCGCTGGTGCTTTCAGTGACGGCAAACTTACTCTGTCCAGTGAAGTGGGAGGAAACCTGGGCAGCTACATAGGTCCATCTCAATTGGATGAATACATCAAGTATGTGGATAATATTTACCTGGAGTTTGGAGCTCCGGAAAAGATTTATGGTGTTGGCAGGGAAGAAGAAATAGAAAAAATTAAAAGAGAAGCACTGCAGGCAGAATTAAAGCTGGTTCCCATGCCCATCAGGCACCTGGGTACCGGGCGCTGCATGGAAATACTGCAGAACATGCAGGAATACCTGGTTGATAAAGGGGTAGAAATTGTTCATAATTGTGCCGTTGACCGGGTTCTAGTAAAAGAAAACCGGGCTGTTGGTGTTAAAACCGCCGATGGCAAGGAATATTACAGTAAGAATGTTATACTGGCACCGGGCCGGGAAGGTGCAGATTGGCTGGCGGAAGAAGCCAAGCGGCTGAATCTTTCGGCTGCAGTTAACCCGGTGGATATTGGAGTAAGGGTCGAACTCCCGGCCAGTGTAATGGAACACCTTACCAGTGTAGTGTATGAATCCAAATTTTTATATACATCGAAGAGTTTTGACGACCAGGTGCGGACCTTCTGTATGAACCCTTACGGTGAAGTTGTTACTGAGAATAATGATGGTTTAATAACTGTTAACGGTCACAGTCATGCATACAGGAAAACCGACAACACTAATTTTGCCGTACTGGTAACTAAAACTTTTACCCAGCCTTTTAAAGAACCCATCAAATACGGGCGATATATATCCAGCCTGGCCAACATGCTGAGCGGCGGGGTTATAGTCCAGAGGTTGGGTGACCTGTTAAACGGTCAGCGATCCACTGAGAGCCGTATTAAAAAAGGTCTGGTAAGGCCCACCTTAACAGAAGCAGTTCCAGGGGACTTAAGCTTGGTTTTACCGTACCGCCACCTGGTTGCCATAGTAGAAATGCTTAAAGCCATGGACAGGATAGCCCCGGGTGTATATTCCCGTTTCACCCTGCTTTACGGGGTGGAAGTCAAATTTTATTCATTCCGCCTGGCCCTTAACAACAACCTGGAAACCCGTATCCATAACCTGTATGCCGCCGGTGATGGTGCTGGTGTTACAAGGGGATTGGTACAGGCATCAGTGGCCGGGGTAGTGACAGCCAGGAATATAATGCAAAAATCATAATATAAATTTATGCTGTTTTTTTAGGGGGTTGAAGCGATGTCTACCGTGGTTCTTGTTGGTGCCCAATGGGGAGATGAAGGAAAAGGGAAGGTAACAGATTTTTTGGCTGAGAAAGCCGATATAGTGGTGCGCTTCCAGGGAGGAAACAACGCTGGCCACACTGTGGTTGTGGATGACGAAGAATTTAAACTGCACTTAATTCCTTCCGGCATTTTATACCGGGAAAAACTCTGTATCATTGGAAATGGCGTAGTGATTGATCCCGCAGTGCTGCACCAAGAACTGCAGTCCCTGGCCGACCGGGGTATTACCACGGCAAAACTTTTAATTGATAACCGGGCCCATGTGATAATGCCTTACCACCGCTTATTAGATGAAGCGGAAGAAGAGCAGAAGGGAGAAAGCAAAATTGGAACTACCAAGAGAGGTATCGGGCCGGCATACAGTGACAAATCTTCCCGGGTTGGACTGCGGGTTGTAGATCTGCTGGAAGAAGAATTTGCAGATAAGCTGAAAAAAAATGTGGAAAATAAAAACAGGCTGCTTGAAAACTATTATAACAAACCCGGTTTAAATTATGAAGATATGTATGAGGAATATAAAAAGTTTATCCCCCTGCTTAGGGAACACGCTGCTGACTGCAGTGAAGTAATAAATGAGTCCATTGAGAAGGGCAGCAATGTGCTGTTTGAGGGAGCACAGGGCACGCTCCTGGACCTTGATTTCGGCACTTATCCTTACGTTACTTCATCTCATCCTATTGCCGCAGGTGCCTGCCTGGGTGCTGGAGTAGGGCCCACCAGGATTAACAAGGTTATTGGGGTAGCCAAGGCATACACCACCAGGGTGGGCGAGGGTCCCTTCCCCACCGAGCTGCATGACGGCGTGGGAGAAGAAATCCGCCAGAAGGGCCATGAGTTTGGCACCACCACCGGGCGGCCGAGACGCTGCGGCTGGTTTGATGCAGTAATAGTTGGATATTCTGCCCGTATTAACGGGTTAAACCACCTGGCCATCACCAAGCTGGATGTGTTAAGCGGACTGCCGGAAATAAAAATATGCACCGGCTATAAGCTCAATGATAAAATAACCACAAGTTTCCCGCCCAGCCTTAAAGCTCTTGCCCAGTGCGAACCTGTATACGAAACACTGCCCGGCTGGGAGGAAGACATTTCCCAGGCCAAGAGTATATCAGACCTACCTGAAAATGCCCAGCGCTACCTAAAGCGCATAACTGAACTGGTAGGGGTACCGGTGGCCATGGTCAGTGTTGGTCCCAAGCGTTCACAAACAATAGTATTAGAAGACATTTTTTAATATAATGCATAAGCCGGTGTCTGTTTGTGACACCGGCTGACAATTTATATTTAGACTTACTGCTGCATTAAAAAAGTTAAAATAACCTGTTGCATAAAATAATAACTTATGTTATCATAACATCTGTCGAAACGCGAGCCATTAGCTCAGTTGGTAGAGCACCTGACTTTTAATCAGGGTGTCCCAGGTTCGAGTCCTGGATGGCTCACCAGTCAACCAATTTAGCTGCAGCTTATGGCCCCTTGGTCAAGTGGTCTAAGACACCGCCCTTTCACGGCGGTAACACGGGTTCGAATCCCGTAGGGGTCACCACTTGAGCCATTAGCTCAGTTGGTAGAGCACCTGACTTTTAATCAGGGTGTCCCAGGTTCGAGTCCTGGATGGCTCACCAGTCAACCAATTTAGCTGCAGCTTATGGCCCCTTGGTCAAGTGGTCTAAGACACCGCCCTTTCACGGCGGTAACACGGGTTCGAATCCCGTAGGGGTCACCAATACCTAAAAAATGAGCGTTAAAAAACGCTCGTTTTTTAGGTTTATATTATTCTCATTTGGCATAAAATTATATATAATAAAATAAAAGGCGTGCGGGTGTAGCTCAATGGTAGAGCACCAGCTTCCCAAGCTGGGGGCTGCGGGTTCGATCCCCGTCACCCGCTCCAGTAGTTTTTACCTTCCGGGATTGGAAGGTTTTTTTATTTTGACGCATCCACGGTGCTACCTGGCAAAACGATAGACGGCAGACTCAAAGAACTGTCGATTTATGATTATTACTGCATAATTTATTGATGGATTCTGCCTTTTGCTTTATAATGTAAAACGGAAAGGGGATGATAGTGGTGGGCAAACATATTAAAACCTTAAATGTAAAGAAGCTGTCCGCAACTGTTAAAACAGGCGGATGCTACGAGTGTCAGACTTCCTGCCAGTCAGCCTGCAAGACTTCATGTACTGTAGGCAACCAAGTTTGTCAAAAAAATTAAAAGTAACTGCTTTTACATAACCCGATCCTGGCTGGATTGGGTTTCAATTTTGTTTGAAAGAAGTTTTTTATATGTGATAAAACTCTTAGGGGGTCTTTTTAGTTGATACACAAATTTGAATTTGACGGAACAAAGATGGTGCTGGATGTACACAGCGGAGCACTGCATGAAGTAGATCAATTAACCTGGGAACTGCTTGATGACTGCTGTGAGCTGAATAAAACGGAGTTAATTGATAAGTACAAAGACCGTTATAACCCGGCAGATATAGAAGAGGCTTTAAATGAAGTTAACCAGCTAATAAAAGAAGGAATGCTGTTCAGCGAAGACCCGCTGGGCGGCAAATATGAACCCCAGGGCAGTGTTGTTAAAGCATTGTGCCTGCATGTGGCCCATGACTGCAACCTGCGCTGCAGGTACTGCTTTGCCGGGCAGGGACCTTTCGGCGGCGACCGCAGCTTAATGAGCCTGGATATAGGTAAAAAAGCCCTTGACTTTTTATTGGCCAAAAGCGAAGGTCGAAAACATGTGGAAGTGGACTTTTTTGGTGGGGAACCGCTTTTAAACTTCCCGGTGGTACAGGAACTGGTCAGCTACGGCCGGGAAAAAGCAGCAGCACTGGGCAAGGAAATAAAATATACCTTAACCACCAATGCAGTTCTCCTGGATGAAAAAACGCAGCAGTACCTGGCTGACAACAACATCAACGTGGTTCTAAGCCTAGACGGCAGGCAGAATGTACATGACCGGATGCGGCCCACACCTGGAGGAAAAGGTTCTTACCAGCGGGTGCTGGAGAACATTAAAAGCATGGTAAGCAAAAACCCACCTGCGGGTTATTATGTAAGAGGGACATTTACAAGGTACAACCTTGACTTCAGTAAAGATGTGCTTCACATGATAAACCATGGATTTGAAGAAATATCAGTTGAACCGGTGATAGCAGAACCTGGCGATGACTTTGCACTGCGGGTGGAAGATTTAGATACATTAAGGGAAGAATACCGTCATTTAACCAGGGAACTTTTAAAACATATTAAAGAGGGCAAAAAAGTCAACTTTTTCCACTTTAATATTGACCTCACCGGCGGCCCGTGCCTAGCCAAGCGTTTGTCAGGCTGCGGGGCTGGCCACCAGTACATGGCAGTTACACCGGATGGAGATTTATACCCCTGCCACCAGTTTGTGGGAAGGCCTGAATTTAAGATTGGTCATGTCAGCGATGGGAAGCTAAATGAAGAAATTGTGGTGAAATTTAAAGCCGCCCATATTTATAACAAGGAAGGCTGTCAGCAGTGCTGGGCCAAATATTACTGCAGCGGAGGATGCCATGCCAATGCCTATTCTTTTAACAAGAGCATATTAATTCCACACCGTTTGGGATGTGAGCTGGCCAAAATTAGACTGGAATGCGCCCTATACCTGCAGGCAAATTTACAGCAATTACAAAATCAGTAGCTGTTAGGGGACGTGTACCTCGGTAATCTTTCAGTTTTCAAAATTATGACACTGTTTCACGCTGTTACGTTAATTTACCCGGCAGTATATCTGTGTTATAATGTTACGTGTTTTTAGGGAGAATTACTAAAGCATCCATTGCGTACCATTATTAGTAATAATAATTTTTACTGGGAAATTTGCTAAAAGGGGTTGTAAATAGTGTCTTTAAGGGAGACTGCTGGGAAAGGGCTGCCTTCTTTTAATAAACTGCCTTTTAAGATGCGTGCCGGGCTGCTGGCAGCTGCCGTTCTGCTGATTATAACATCTTTTGTACACATATTAAACTTCAACAAAGCTTATGCTGTGGTTGTTGATGGCAAAACCATTGCCACTGTGGCCAGCAAACATGATGCAGATGCCGTTATAGAACAGTTAATTGATCAACAGGAAAAAAAGTATGGTAAGCCAGTAAATATTGTTCAGAATATTACCATAGAAAAAGTAAGCAAAGATAAAAAAATGCTGGTCAGCAGTGACCAGTTAGAACAGCGTTTAAAAACAGTACTGGATTACAAGATCCAGGGAGCTGCGGTAAAAGTAAACGGTAAAGTACAGTTTGCTTTTAAAAGCAGGGAAGAAGCAGAAAACTTTATCAAAGCTCTTAAAGAGGAGTATAAAACAGCCGAAAATGCTGTGGTGAAATTTGAAGAAAAAGTAGAAATTGCAGAAATGCCGCTGCAAACCGACAAAATTATAAACGTACAATCGGCTTTAGATGAGGTAAAAAAGGAAGGCCGCATACCCAGGTATAAGGTAAAAGAGGGAGATACCCTTTGGGACATTGCTGTTAACAACGGGGTTTCTGTAGATGAACTGCTTGCTGCCAATCCCGGTTTTAAACCTGAGCTGATGCAGATCGGCCAGGTAATAAAGCTGTCTGATAAGGAACCCTTGATCAATGTTGTCTGTATCCATGAGAAAACTGTAGAAGAAAAAATAGAAGCCCCGGTTAAAATTAAGCGCAATCCCAACATGCTGCAGGGCAAGACAAAGGTTATTGAACCGGGTGAAGATGGACTAAAAAAAGTAAAATACCGCTTTATTGCTAAGAACGGTGAACAAACTGAGAAAATAATCCTGGATGAAAAAGTTATTAAAGAGCCCACAGCCAGGATAGTGGAAAAAGGCACCCGCATGCTGGTTGCTTCTCGTAATTATGGCGGAGGCAGGCTGGCTAAACCTGCCCCGGGTGGCATAGTATCTGCATTTGGCCCCCGCTGGGGACGAATGCATGAAGGGGTTGATCTGGGAGCTGCTTACGGCAGTCCTGTGGTGGCTGCCGATTCCGGTAAAGTGATTAGAGCAGGCTGGTACGGCAATTACGGAAAATGTGTAGATATCAGCCACGGGAACGGTATAGTAACCCGTTATGCACACCTCTCTAAAATTAAAGTAAAAGTTGGGCAGCAGGTAAAACGTAATCAGGTTATTGGTAATGTGGGAACCACCGGACGCACCACCGGCCCACACCTGCACTTTGAAGTAAGAGTAAACGGCCGGCCAGTTAATCCGGTAAACTACATGTAGAAGAAACTACCCCTTGGCATCCAGTGCCCGGGGGTTTTTTCTTGGACAAGCAGTTATTAATTATTTCCACAGCAGTGAGTCTTTTGCTGGCTTATACATAGTGGTAAAATGTAAGATATGTGAACTAAGAAGAGGGGGAGATTTAGTTGTTTTTTAACCGTAACAGGCTGAAAAAACAAGCAAGGGTTGTATTCATTGTCCTGGCAGTTGTTTTATCGGCAGGTTTGATTTTAAGCTCCATTCAGTGGGCAGCTGCGCCAAGTAAAACAATAAGCAGCTCACAGCAGGGAATGACCAAGGAAGAAATGGAAAAGTACTTCCAGGAAAAAATTGATGAACTGGAAGACAAGCTTAAAGAAAATGCCGGGGACACTGAAACGTTATCCGAGCTGGCTGCTTTATATATGATCAGCGGTAAGGTTGAAAAAGCCATAACAAGTTACAAAAAATTAATTGAACTGGCCCCTGATAACGCCGATGCCAGGTTAAATCTTGCTTCATTATATTTTAATAAAAAAGAGTTCAGTAAAGCAGAAGACCAGATAAAGAAGGTGCTGGAAAAACAGCCCGGTAACATCGATGCCCGCCTAAACCTGGCAACCATTTACTTTTACAATAATAAATATGAGCAGGCAGAAGAGCAGGTAAAGCAGGTGCTGGACAAAGAAAAAGATAACACATCCGCCCACCAGCTCTATGCTTACATCCTGGCCAATGGAAAAGAGGACTACAAAACAGCTGTGGAAGAGATAGAAAAATTTATTGAGCTGGCCAAAGAAGGACCGGCGGTGGATAGAGCCAAAGAAGTTAGAGATGAATGGAAGAAAAAAATAGAAGAAAAAGATAATAAATAAGAAATAACTTACAGCCCGGTGCGTGCCGGGCTTTTTAGTTTGTTTGAGGATAACAACCAGTCAAGGTATTTAAAGGAGAAATTCGTTCAAGTATATGTGCCGGCGTGTTTTCGGAGTGTAAATGCCTTGGCGCTGATAAGACTAAACTACTAACTATTACCTCTGGCTTTAATCTTTTTTAATTAGTTATAATTTAATTGTTAAGTTAGGAGGTGTTTGGCGGTGGTTAACAACAGTATACAGCCGGCAGCACTCCTGGTGGTATTAATTTGCGTTGTTCTCTTTATGAGCGCTGTACTGTGGTTCTGCCAGAATCACCGTTTATATATGTATGTTTTAGGTCGTGAACTGGGCAGGCTGGGGGCGGTAGTGCAGTCTTACGGTCTGCCGGAACTGAAGTCAGAGTATTTTATAGTTAAGTATTACCCCGGGGATAAAAAACAGGCTCAGATGGTGCTGGAGGCAGCCGAAAAATTTATTAAGCCTGTAGCAGATAAATTAAATTATACTCCTCACAGGAAGGAGATAATAATAGTTTATCCGAGCAGGGAAAAACTCAATGCCTACTTCGGGTGGCCGGCCGATGAAAGTGCCATGGGGGTGTATTGGGCCGGAACAATCAGGGTTTTGGCTCCCGGGGAATGGATTGATGCTGAAAATGATGAACAAGCCTGGAATGAATTTATCAGCAAAGGTCCCATGGCCCATGAGCTGGCCCATTTAATGGTTGATTACCGCACCAGGGGCAATTACAACCGCTGGTTTACCGAAGGTGTTGCCCAGTACGTAGAACTGGAACTAACGGGTTTCCGTTTCCGCGAAGAAGCAGGGAATTTAAAAAACCAAAGATATTCCTTTCAACAGTTAACTGAAAATTTTGATGCCCTGCCGAACCAGTCCCTTGCTTACAGGCAGTCCCTGGCTGCTGTATATTATATTGTAAATAAATATGGTTACGCTGCCCTGGCAGAAATAATAGACCAACTGGGAAGGGGCTGCACCCTAAACCAGGCCCTTATAGAAACATGTTCCATGGACCTTAGTCAGTTTGAAGACCAATTAAATATATGGTTAAATGATAACTGGAATATATTTTTATAAGGTCAGGCTAGTTTTTAGCCTGATATTTTTCATTGTTTAGGAACCGCTAATAATAAGAACGAAGTTTTTTTTATAAATATGAAGGGAAATTAAGCAAAACTAGAGAATACTGGATTTGTTGACATAAAAGGAGGATATACGACTTGCAGGAGATAGTAATAAACGGTGGAAACCCGCTGGAAGGCAGGGTAACAATCAGCGGGGCAAAAAATGCTTCACTGGCCATAATATGCGCAGCATTAATGTCTGATAAACCGCTGGTGCTGGAAAACGTACCGTATATCAATGATGTGAAGGTACTGCTGGAGATAATAGGCACCATTGGTGCAAAAATACATTGGCAGGATTACAAAGTTTTGTATATTGAACCGCCAAAAGAGATAAATGTTCAAGCACCCTATGAACTGGTAAAAAAACTGCGGGCATCAAATTTGCTGCTGGGTCCCATGCTGGCGAAGTTTGGACAGGCCAGTGTGGCTTTGCCTGGGGGCTGCAATATCGGCAGCCGGCCAATGGACCTGCACTTTAAAGGACTGAAATGCCTGGGTGCAGATATAAAACTGGAAAAAGGCCGGATCGTAGGCACCGCAGGCAGGATGGTGGGATGCCAGGTGTACCTGGACTTTCCCAGCGTTGGGGCCACAGAAAATATAATGATGGCAGCCTGCCTGGCTGAAGGGCAAACCATCATAGAAAACGTGGCCAAGGAACCGGAAGTTGTGGATTTGGCTAACTTTTTAAATGCCATGGGTGCTAAGGTGCGCGGGGCAGGTACTGATGTAATAAAGATTGAGGGAGTAAATTCCCTTGACCAGTGCCAGCGCTACTCAATTATCCCGGACCGTATTGAAGCAGGCACTTATATGGTGGCAGCGGCAGCAACCCGGGGAGATGTATTAATTGAAAATGTTATTCCTAAGCATATCGAGCCGGTAATTGCTAAATTGAGAGAAGCCAATGTAGATGTGGAAGAAAGTGAAGATACAGTCAGGGTAACGGCTAGAAAAGAGCTGAAACCGGTAGATATTAAAACCATGCCTTATCCCGGTTTCCCTACCGACATGCAGTCGCAGATGATGGTGCTTTTATGTACCATTCCTGGTACCAGTGTAATAATTGAAAACATATTTGAAAACCGCTTCCAGGTAGTGGATGAATTAAAACGCCTGGGAGCCAGGATAAAAGTTGAAGGAAGAATGGCTGTAATTGAAGGTGTAAATTCACTGTACGGGGCCAGTGTTAAAGCCACCGACCTGCGGGCCGGGGCAGCCCTGGTCATTGCCGGACTGGCATCCAAGGGGGAAACGCGAGTGGGCAATGCACTGTATGTTTACCGCGGCTACCAGGACCTGGAATATAAGCTGAAGTCCTTAGGGGCAGACATAAAATGCCTGTAGTGTGCATTAATTATACAATATATGTGCATAATTTTTAAGGGCGCCGGTTTGTAGTGGCGCCCTTATTTAATTGGGGTGTTGGTAATGCGAATTAACATCATAGCAGTTGGCAAATTAAAAGAAAAATACCTAAAACTGGGCGTGCAGGAATACATGAAGCGCCTTAAACCTTATGCCAGGGTAGAAATCATTGAAGTGGCTGATGAACCGCTTGCTGAAGGCTTATCAGAAAATGCTGCCGAGCAGGTTAAAAATAAAGAAGCAGAAAAAATTAAAAAGCATATTAAAAATGACACCTATTTAATTGCCCTGGACATAGCAGGAAAAATGTACAGTTCCGAGGAGCTTGCCGGCAATCTGGAAAGGCTGATGCTCAGCGGGAAAAGTGATATAACCATGCTTATAGGCGGTTCCCTAGGATTAAGCAAAGAAATTTTACAAAAAAGCAATTTAAGACTGTCATTTTCCAGGCTGACTTTTCCCCACCAATTAATGCGCTTAATTCTGCTGGAACAGATTTACCGCAGCTTTAAAATTATAAATGGTGAACCGTATCACAAATGAGGCGAAATTTTGAGTAAATGGAAGAAAAGAAGGTTGCAGGAGCGCTAAACGGCGATTTCATCCTGGGGTCTCAGTATTTAATAGATTTCAGGTAAAAATCGCTTTTTAAGCTTCACATGCTGGACAGGCTTATTAAAGAGAATCATATAAAAATGGTGGACGACAGGGGTTTGCTTGAACTATTGGACAAGCATTTCCATATGCCTGTAAGGACTTTTTTAGGCAATCTAAAAGAGTGTTGCGAGATGTTTGGTACGGATTATTACGATGATTATTATAAACAACTGGAATCATTGCTTTTAGATGGGAGTAATATTGAACAATTTTGTGCAAAGCTTGCTGCTATAGAGGAGAAGCTAAAGCAAAACTCAAAGAACGAAGGGCGTTCGACCAACCTTGGGAAAAGGGGGATATCAGTCTTCTTCTCACACCCGTATTCTTCTTGGGAACGTGGAACTAATGAGCGTCATAATGGAATTCTTCGACGGTTTGTTCCTAAGGGAAAGTCAATTAAAGATTTTTCAACAGCGACGATTCAACGTATACAGGACTGGCTCAATCAGCTTCCACGTAAGATATTGGGTTATAAAACACCAGAAGAATGTTTCCTCCGAGAGATCGCTGCTCTCACCAATACTGCTTAAAAAATATAAAACCTAGTCATCATGTTTTCTCACAAGGTGTTGCATTTAATATTGCAATTTAGAGAGCCAAATTACTAAAAGAAAATCATAGATTTTTATTTGCTTTAATTGAAAACATGTGGTATAATTTTTATGTTTTATAAAAAGTTAGAGCATATAAAAACAATTTTGGCCTCTGTTTTAGAACTGTGGTCGAAAGCTGTTTTTATAATACTCAGCTTTTTATAATTTAAAATTTTCAAGGAGGCCAAATTAATAATGTTAGGTACAGTAAAATGGTTTAATTCTGAGAAAGGTTTCGGGTTCATTGAACGCGAAGATGGCGAAGACGTATTTGTTCATTTTACAGGAATTAAAGGTTCAGGGTTCAGAACCCTGGAAGAAAATGAAAAAGTTGAGTTTGATATCGTAGAAGGACAAAAAGGGCCCCAGGCTGTAAACGTTGTTAAGTTATAAAAAAACATATTTAAAAGCAAAGGGCATATTCCAGGAATGGAATGTGCTTTTTTATTAAATAAAAGGAGATAGTTGTATTGACTTCATTTAATGAACTAGGATTTGATAAAAAAATTGTTCGTGCCGTTGATGCTATGGGATTTAAAGAGCCCACACCAATACAAGAAAAAACCATACCCCTTGCTCTCCAGGGAAAAGACTTAATTGGCCGGGCTCAAACGGGAACGGGTAAAACTGCGGCTTACGGTATTCCCCTTATTGAGAAGTTGACAAAAGACCGCGGCCAGGTGAAAGGGCTGGTTTTGGCACCGGTGCGGGAGCTGGCAGTCCAAATAGCAGCAGAACTAAATAAAATTGGAAAGTATAAAGGCATTCGAGCTCTTCCCGTATATGGAGGGCAGAGCATAAACCTTCAGATTAAAGCTTTAAAGCAAAAACCGCAGATAATTGTTGCTACTCCCGGCCGCCTTATAGATCACATGAGGAGAAAGACTATTCGGATCAGCTCTCTTGAAGTGGTGGTACTTGATGAAGCAGATGAAATGTTAAACATGGGTTTTATTGATGATATTGAAACCATTCTGCAGGAAGTTCCAAAAGACAGACAGATGCTGCTGTTTTCAGCAACAATGCCCAAAATGGTTCAAACTTTGGCCAATAAATTCATGAATGAACCTAAACTAGTTTCGGTTAAGTCTAAAGAAATGACGGTTTCCAGCATCGAGCAGTATTATATACAGGTTCCGGAAGAACAAAAGCTCAATGCTTTGTGCCGGCTGCTGGATACTCATGTGCCGGAACTGGCAATTGTCTTTGGACAAACAAAGCGCAGGGTGGATCAATTAAACGAGGCACTAAATAATCTAGGTTATGCTTCAGAGGCCATTCATGGAGATTTAAACCAGCGGAAGCGGGGTATTGTTTTAAACAAGTTTAAGGAAGGAAAGATTAGAGTGCTGGTGGCCACTGATGTTGCTGCCCGGGGCCTGGATATTTCCGGGGTGACACATGTTTACAACTTTGATATACCCCAGCAGTTGGAAAACTATATTCACCGGGTAGGAAGAACGGGCCGGGCAGGCAGTGATGGATTGGCAGTTACCTTTTTTACTCCCCGTGAAATGGGCTGCTTAAAGGCAATTGAAAGAATAACAAGACGCAAGATAAAACGTAAATCAATACCCACTGAAAAAGAAGTTTTAGAAAGGCAGAAGCGTATTGTATTGAACAAGCTGCTTACAGCAGTTGAGCAGGAGCAGTATCATAATTATATATCACTGGCAGAAGAACTGCTTAAGAAGCATCCCCCTGTAACTCTCATTTCGGCTGCATTAAAGGTGCTGGCAAAAGAGGAAGAAACCTTTATAAATTTTCCGAAAGAACTGTTAATAGAAACTAAAAGAAAAAAGAGAAGCAGTAAAAGGCGGGAAACTGGCTAGCAAATAACTAAAAATCTGTTCAAAACCTCTCTTCTGTAAGAGAGGTTTTTTCACACTACCATACCTTCATGCGGCTGACGCGGCACCATCAGAAGGAGAAATAGTTATTAGACTATTCAAGGTTATATGTATGGTGTTATTCAGACCAAAAGAAGGTATAATTATTAAAGGTGGTGTAAATGAAAGATATAATATATAATTACTTAATCACCCAAAAAAAGAAGCGCATCAAAACTGCGGACATAGAAAAATATGTAATAGATAAGCTGGGCTTAAATGAGTATTGGGATAGGCATGGAGGCTATTATTCTTTTGCTGCGGCAATTGAGTCACTGGTAGAAGAAGGGGTTATTCGACCTGTGAAATCATGGAAACAAAACGGGATGAATCCCGCTTTGTTTAAGGGTTACCAGGTGATTTTACAAGAAGATAAACTTGATGCTGATTTAATACATATACTGTCAACACAGTATCACCCGGACATAAATGTTTCTTATTATTTTAATCATAAGTCTGAATACCAACAGGATAAAGACTATTTATCCGCACTCAATACCTTTTTAAAACAAAATACTGCACTTAGTGAACTGCCTGCCATAACAGTAAATGAGCGATCATTTCAAATCTTTCACGACGAAAAATGGCTTCTTTCAAAGCACGGCCATAATTTTTTACAGCGAGTTGGTTTAACCCTCCAAGACTTGCGCTGCTATCCCACTTATGAGCCTTTTTTTTATTATCAAAGACAAAACAGGAATGCACAGGAAGTAAATGTCTTAATAGTAGAAAATAAAGATACATTCTTTTCCCTGAAGACGCTTTTTCAAGAGGGTATTTACTCATGGGCAAAAATACCTTTTTCACTTCTTATATACGGGGAAGGGAGAAAAATAGAAAAAAGCTTCTCTTTCTTTTGGGAGCTGGAGGAATATAAAAGCTGCCATGTAAACTTCTACTATTTTGGTGACTTAGACCCTGAGGGCATTTTGATTTGGTATGAATTACAAAGGCAAGAGCGAGTAGATATTAGGCCGTTTGTTTTTTTCTATGATACACTGGTTAAAAAATATTTACATGTGGCCCAACCGCTAAAAAAAGAGCAGACGGTTTCAACAGAAGCTGTACAAGCCTTTTTAGCATATTTTTCTTCCGGGCGGTCAGAGTTAATACGTGAAATGCTGAGGGGCAATTTATATTTACCCCAGGAAGGGTTGAACTACCAATTACTAAAAGAGTTGTCTGATTAAACGATAAGGGTGGAATAACTGGTGAAATGGCTGCAGGAGATTTTTAAAGGTTTTGAGGAAAGGATGCGTAACATAGCAGTTTTCTTTCCCATCCTTGAACTAAATCAAAAAACAAAGTATCCATACCCCTTAGTACCATTGGGCATTGCCGTAATGCTTTATATTTTGGAAGATATGCTGAGGGGTGAAAAGAACTGCACATATGAAAAAATAGCGTATTTTTTACAGGACTTAATTAACAGCCAGTTTCAAGAAAAAATACCTTATGATTCAGCTATGGAACTAACACAATACCTGGTGCGAGAAGGGCTTATGAACCGGGGGCGGCCCCATATGTTTATTTATCCTGACTTGGAAACAGGGGCAGAAAAAACATATAAATTTCACCTGGTTGAACTGGAAGAGTATCAAATTAAAGATAAAACGATACGTTTAAAGTTATCAACTGAAGGATTAGAAATGCTGTTTAAAACAAAGGAAATGTATAATGAGCTGCAGATTTCTATCACCCAGCTTTACTTAAGGCAGCAAATTCAAAAGGGAGTTTTTGATGGGGCCCTGCGTTCTGTGGAGGAACTTTCGCTGGCGGTAAAAAATGAAAAGAGTAAAATAAAAAAATTAGAAGAAAGGATAATTCGCGATGTATTACAGGTGGCCCGTGAACAGGAACTGGAAAAACAAATTGATCGGATAAATGAGCAGTTAAATCGCGAGAAGAAGGTCTTTAAAGAATTAGAAGATTTAATTGATTATACCATGGAACAGCTAAATACCGGGGCCTTAACGGAAAAAGAAGAAATTGCAATAAATAAAGTGATGAGAATTAAACGAAAGCTTTTGGATGTTATATCTGAACATGAATCCTTATTTACTGATAAAATCCGCATTCAAAAGCTGATGAATCAAACCATCGAATCGATGATTATAACGGCCTTTAATACCAAAGTTAACTTTGAAACAGAATTTTTGAGGCCTGTGGTACATAAAAATGCAGACATTGATACTTTAAAAAAAGTGCTGGATCCCATACTGCCGGTTAAAAGGCGTCCGTTTTTTCACCCCGGGAGGGTGTTTTTAGAACAGCCCCTAAAAAGAGAAGCTGAAGATACTCTTTCGGAGCAGGAATTGTGGGAATTGGAAGAAGAGTTAATACGGCAGGAGGAAGAAAAAGAACTGCAGCAGCAGCTGGAAAAAGAGCGGGATATAGAAGCCTACTTATTACTGCTGTTAAAACCGCTGGTACAGCAGGAGAAAATTAAAATCAGCGATGTGCTGGCTGATGTTAATAACAATGAACCGGGTAAATACCAGGAGTTAATAAACAAAATGAACTTTTATCCCTTTCTTATTCAACTGCACCAGTTGGGCAGGGTCCCCCTACTTGCCAGCTGGGAACTGGAAACTTATTCTCTTGATGATTTGCCCAGGGTGCTGGTTAAGATTGTGGGAGACCATCCGGACATTCATAAACTTAAGGCCTTCGAAGTAATAGCAACCGGGGAAGTGATCCATCTGCCCAATGGTTATGTAATGTCCGATTTCATTATAACAAGGAGAGATAATGATGGAATGGCATAAGGACGACGTAATGTGGGCATTTCGTATATTTATAAGGCTGCTGCATAATGGTGTAATTGATGAAAACGAACGTGATTATCATTATGCTTACCAGCGGAGTGAGGTTAGACAAGTGATAGAAGAAGTGATTGAACGGGAAGCAGAAGTAAAAATATTTGCCACCGGGGGTAATATCTATTTAACCCCCGGGGTGGATAACAGTTATTTTGGCTATACAAATGCAGAATTAAGAGAACGGATGAAACTGCGCAACAATAGTGAATTATACCTGGCCTACTTTGTAATTTTGTGTCTGCTAGCTAAATTTTATAACAGCGAAGATCAATCTTTAACCTCCCGCCAATTTGTACCGTTAGAAGAACTGGAGGAAACTGTAACTGAGCATGTGAATACAGTGATGGAATCTGAACCGGAAGATGTAGAATTGCAAGAGGAAAAATACCAGCTAAATTTGCGCAGTGTTTCTGAAACATGGCAGGATATGCCTGCCTTTGATGACAGCGTAAAGAACTTAAAGAGTGCCAGGAACAACCGGGTTAGCTTTTTGCTGCGGGTAATGAGGTTTTTAGAAGAAGAGGGTTTGGTACAGGTACTGGAAGACACCGAGGTTAGAATTTTACCTAAAATGGAGCACTTAGTTGTGAAATACTATTTTCACAGCCAGCGCAAAGAAATGCTGCTGGAGCTTTTATCCCGCCCCCTGCCATTAAAGCAAGAAAAATAAAGGAGAGATACTATGCCGCGCATTACCCGTGTTCGGGTTGCCAATATTCAGTACGACAACGGTAAAAAACAGCTGCCGGACATTATTATAGAGGCCAATGGTTTAGATACCGTACTGCTGCTGGCCAATGGTGGCGGCAAAACGCTGCTTATACAGCTGATTTTACAGACCATATTACCCAATGAAAGAATGGGTGGTAGAAAAATTTCTGATTTATTGTTGCCTAATAAATATACCGGCCACGTGGCTGTGGAGTGGCTTTTAGACGACACCGGCGAGCAAAGACATTATTTGTGCACAGGTTTTTGCTTTACCAGCGGATTAAATAACGACCAAAAGATTCGTTATTTCAACTATTTGTTTGATTACCATGATTTATCGGGGCTGAATATTAAAACACTGCCATTAATTAATGAAGACGAACGTGGTATTAAACACCCCATCAGCTATGTACAGCTTAAGGATTACTTCAAAGAAAAAGCTAAGAATCGCGTTCAATTATTTGAACACCAAAAAAGTATGTATCAAGAACGGTTGAGGCTTTATCAAATACTGCCAGAGGAATGGAAAAATATACGTGATACCAATGGCTCTGAAGGTGGAGTAGATAAATTTTTTGAAAAGAGCAAAACCACCCAGCAGCTGTTGGACAACCTTCTTATCCCCAGTGTTGAAGATATGGTTTTTCAAAGTGAAAGAAAAAAGAAAGAGCTGGTTAATGCTTTTGGCCAGTACCGCAATATGCTGATAGAAATACCGCTGATTAAAAAGAATCTTAAAGATTTTGATGCCATCAGAGAGAATGCTGAGGCTCTAGTGGCAGAGGTGAAAAATTTAGACGGTTTACAGCGGGAGCAGAAAAATAAAACCAGGGAACTGGTTATGCTGGCTAAAACTTTTGCCCGCTTTAGAGAGGATGCCGAGAAACGGACTGAAGAATTAGAAAGCAGTAAGCAGAAGAAAAATGAGCAATTAAATGTACTGCGCTGGCAGAAAGAAAGCTATGGTGTTTTTGAAAAGCAGTTAGAATATAATAATGCCCGGCAAAAAGAAGATGAAATTAATTCAGCATGCGATGAACAGAAAAAACTGTGGAAAGAAGCAAAAGAAAATGAAAATAAGGTAAGAGCACTGCATTTTTATAACAAAGTGCAGGAGACTAAACATAATGTAAAAAAATACCAAACAGAACTGGATATAATGGATAAAGACCAGCCGGAGCTGCAGCGGGAACTGGAAGAGAAGAAAATACAGCTGCGCAGCGCCTGGGAAAAAAAGCAGGTATTATTACAAAAGCAGCTGAGTGAACAAAAACAGAAGCATAATAAGCTGCAGGACGATAATAAACAGCTGGAAACTAACCTTAAAGCAAACAGGGAGCTGGAAAGAAATATACAAAATGATCTGGCTAAGGTAGAGGCATGGTTTGACCGGTTCCAGCAGCACCAAGAAAGGTTACTGCAGCATGTTTCCCGGGCAGAGGTTCTTGAACCGGAAAAAGCACTTGAAAATCATAAAGAAAAAATGGCATATTTTGAAAATGTCGAGAAAGAGACTGCCGCAGATATAGAAAGTATAAACAAACAGCAAGAAGAACTAGATGGTAAAATTTTTAAATGGCAGTCTGATAAAAATAAAATTGAATTTAAAGCTCAATCCTTAAATGAAAAGATAGAACAGTATAAACGCCAGGAAGAAAAACTGCGCGGTCTGCTGGCTGAAAATGAGCTTTATACAAAGTCACTGCTGCATGAGAAAGAAAGAGTTTTACTCTGGGTGCAGGATAAACTGCGCCGGGCTCAAGAAAACAGAGTAATTGAACAAGCGGAATTGGCCAACCTAGAAGAAAAATGGGTGCTGCTGGAAGATAAGAAATATTATATACCTCACAGTGAACTGTTAAAAATTAAACAATACCTGCAAAAGAAAGATATATATGTGCTGCTGGGTAGTGAATGGTTAGCCGAACAGCAGTTATCTGAAGCAGAAAAAGAAGCCTATTTGAAGCATCAACCCCTGCTGCCTTACACCATAATAATTGAACAAAACCAGGTCAACGCGGTTAAATATGCAGTGAAGCAGGTAAAAGACTGGTCCCGGGATATACCGCTATTGTTTCTGGTAAAAAGTAAGGACAGTTTGCGCCGGGGCGGCCAGGGGAAAGAACAGTTTTTGCCGCTGGGCAGTGGACTGCTTGTCTATCAACCGCAATCCCACAGTATCTTTACATCTGGGGATGCGCTGCAGCAGTACAAAGAAGAGCTGGAACAGCAGCTTGCCAATGTAAGAAATAATGTTCAGGTCTTAATTGATGAAGAAGATAAATATGTGCAAATTAGGGAGCAGGTTAAATCTTTTTATCAACAGTATAACGGGCAGCAGATTGAAGAATGGCATGCTGCTGAGAAAGAATATAGAGAGCAGATAATGGTACTGGAGAAAAATATTAAGGCCGGTAATAAGCAAAAAGAAGAGTTAAAGCAGCAATTAAAGCAAAAGCAGCAGGTGCTGAATAAATTGCAGCAGGATAAAAGAAACGAGGAAAATATAATTGCAAAACTGCAGGAGTACCTGCAGGACTATAGATTGCACCCTGAGATGATGGCTAAGGAAAAACAGCATAAAAATGAATTGTCAGCGCTGGAGAACGAAATTAAATCAATGGAACAGCAAAGGGAAAATAACTATAAATCCATTACTAGCATAAAACAGCGCTTAAGTGAGAGCAGCAGATTATTAGAGGCACATGCAGAAGATTACCGGCATTACCAGTTAGAAAAAATATCAGACATAGTGCATGTAACAACCAGCTACGAAGATTTAAAAGCTGAAGTAGATACTGTTCTTGAAAAAATGAAACAGAGGCAGAGTAATCGCCGCTATGTAGAAGAACTGTTGAAAAATGCCCAGGAAAGAGAACAGGAAGCCCTGTCGGTAATTGAGGGCACCGGTGTGGAGGAACAGTGGCTTAAACAAAACCAAAGATGGGTTTCTGCCAATGAAGTTAAGCAGGCAGAAATTTTGACCACAGAACAAAGAAAGAAGTATGAAAAATTAAAAGACCGGTTACATGATGCAAAAAATAAAACCGTTTCAATAAAGAGTGTATTAGATGAGAGAGTAAAAAGAATTAAAGATGAGTTTAACCGGGAGCCGTATCTTGATTTTTCTGAGACGAATCACCATCTAGAGTATAACAATGTGGTGGAGGATATTAAAAGGCTGCAGGAAGAACTGCATAAATTAGAGCATAGTATTAAAGAAAACGAAGAGTGGAAAAGGGAAAATAAAGAAGCCCATGAAACCATTGCCAGTAAATTTGAAGCAGAGATTCAAAAACGATGGCATAAGATAGAACCGCTGACTGATAAAGAGTGGGGAGAATATAAAATTAAGCCCAAAACAGCAGTTCGGCGGTGTGAGAAAGAGCTGGAGACTGTGAATGATCGCCTGCGTGAGCAGCAAAGTGCTGTTGAGCAGAAATTTAGAGAGTACCTGCGCAAACTGGAAACTACCAATAATACCAAGGTTAAGCAGTTTATCCGTGCGGTTAAAGTAATAATGGATGATCAAAGAATTTATGATTATGATTTTGTAGAGACACAATTTTTACGCATATTTGAAGGCTTGGATAAATACCAAGAACAATATCAACTCACATTACAAGAAAGAGAAAAGAACCAAAATATTTTAATAGACCTCTGTTTGCGCAGGGCGAAAACAATATACAACAGTATTATGGAGATTCAGAAAAACTCAAGGGTTAAAATATACCAGCGGGATATACAAGTTATAAGAATGGATTGGAAAGCAGCAGAAGACCAAGAAGCATACCAAAAAATGCATTACTACTTACAACAGGTACTTGAAGACCTGCAGAAATGGAAACAAGAAGGCTTAGATGAAGATGAAATGGACCGCCGCGTGGAGGAGATGCTGAAAACACGCAGCCTAATACAGGTGATTGCCCCCATTGAGGACTGTCGTGTAACTGTATACAAGCCCAGGAAGGAATCCATTGTTCGCCACCACAAATTAGATTATGCCCCCTGGGATGAAGTTTGCCGCTGGTCCGGTGGGGAGGAGTACAGTATATATATTACCATGTTTATGATTATGATTAGCCACATCCGCCAGCAGACACAAGGAAACACAAAAATATGGAAAGTTATTGTAGCTGATAATCCTTTTGGTAGGGCTTCTTCACCTCATATACTAGAGACGGTCTTTCAAGTGGCAAAATCTAATAGAATACAGCTGATTTGTTTAACAGCCCATAAGCAGGACAGTATTCTGCAGCGTTTTCCGGTTGTGTACAGCCTGCAGTTACGTAATGCCTATGGGAAAGAAGTGATGAAAGCAGAGCAAATGGAGACCGGCTTTTACCGCTATGATACTGCTTTGGACGAAGGGGCACAAATGGCGTTACTGGTGTGAACCTTAGTTCTCTTGTTAAAAGGGGGGAAGGTATTGTGAGCAGACCCGGTGCTGTTCCAGAAATGTCAAAAGAAGAAGCAGAGGCTTTTATTGAAAAACTGCTGCAGGAAGGCTTATTAAAAGAAGAAAATAAACATATATGGAGTATGATTAGACCTGAACGCCTTAAAAGAATGTATGATGTTTTAAATCAGCGTACACGGTACGTTTCCGTTTTATTGGAAGCTGTGGACAATGGGCATAACCAGGCTGCTGTTCTTCGATCATCAGATGCTTTTGGCATTCAAGACATTTATATTGTTCTTGGAGAGGCAGCCTTTGAACCAAATAAAAATGTGACTCAAAGCGCCCACAAATGGGTAAATATTAATGAAAAGCCGGATATTAATACAGCAGTCAAAGAATTAAAGGAAAAAGGTTACCAGGTTCTTGCCAGCTGTTTAACAAAAGATTCAGTGCCCGTTGATGAAATTGACCTTTCCGGACCGACGGTGCTTGTCTTTGGCAACGAGCACAGCGGTTTGTCGGAGGAAGCAGTTAACCTAGCCGATGGTAAGTTTGTTATTCCCATGCACGGCTTTGTACAGAGTTTAAATATTTCCGTGGCAGCGGCTGTAACCCTGTACCAGGTTACCAAACGAGCCCGCCGCACTGCCGGGGATCGTTACTACCTTAGTAAAGAAGAAAAGCAGGAACTGTTCATCCGGTGGATTAAGGCTTCCGTTAGTCCCAGGGTGCTGAAAATGTTAGAAGCTGACAAAAGACAGTGAAAAAAGTGATTTTATTGCTGCGAAAAAAGACTTTAATGTACAGCTTTAACTGCAGGAAAAGATTTTTCTCTGCATAAAGGTAATTGGCTTTTAAAAATTTTTTAATAGGGATGATGTGCAGTGAGAATGGTGGATTTAATTAAGAAAAAACGCGATGGTGGGGAATTAAGTAAAGAGGAAATTTACTTTATAATTAACGGTTTTACCAGGGGAGATATTCCGGATTATCAAATGTCGGCATTTGCCATGGCGGTATACTACCAGGGCATGACCAGGGCCGAGAGAGTCCATCTTACCATGGCAATGGCTGAATCGGGAGAACAAGTAGATTTATCCGCCGTAGAGGGCATTAAAGTGGACAAGCACAGCACCGGCGGGGTTGGCGACACCACAACGCTGGTCCTGGCACCTCTTGTAGCTTCTTTAGGCGTTCCGGTGGCCAAAATGTCCGGCAGGGGGCTGGGACACACCGGGGGAACAATAGATAAATTAGAATCAGTTCCTGGTTTCCGGGTAGAAGTTGACAGGGAGCGGTTTGTTGAACTGGTAAACAAAAATAAAGTGGCGGTGGTAAGCCAAAGCGGCAATCTAACCCCGGCGGATAAAAAGTTTTACAGCCTGCGGGATGTAACGGCCACGGTGGATTCCATTCCTTTAATAGCCAGCTCAATAATGAGCAAAAAGATTGCTGCCGGTGCTGATGTGATAGTATTAGATGTAAAAACTGGTTCCGGGGCCTTTATGAAGGACCTGGAAAGTGCCAGGGAACTGGCCAGGGCCATGGTTGAAATAGGCACCGAAGTGGGAAGAAAAACCATGGCAGTAATTTCTGACATGAGCCAGCCGCTGGGATTTGCGGTGGGCAATGCTTTGGAAGTAAAAGAAGCCATTGACACATTAAAAGGAGAAGGGCCAGAAGACCTATACGAGCTGTGCTTAATCTTGGGAAGCCACATGGTCTACCTGGCTAATAAAGCAGAAAGTCCCGCGGAGGCACGGGAGAAGCTTAAAGAATCTGTAAAGACCGGTAGAGCGGTAGAAACATTTAAAAGATTTTTGGCAGCTCAAGGCGGCGATGCCTCCGTTGTAGATGAACCTTCCAAACTGCCAGCTGCAAAGTATGTTATAAATGTGGAAGCAGAACAGGACGGTGTTGTCTCCAGCATAATGGCCGAGAACATCGGTACTGCAGCCATGCTTTTAGGAGCCGGCCGTGCTGCCAAAGATGCAGGTATTGACCTGGCTGTTGGTCTTGTGCTGCAGAAGAAAATAGGTGACGCTGTAAAAAAGGGTGAGCCGCTGGTTACCATCCACAGTAACAGGGAGGATGTTGAGGATGTGGTCAAGCTGATACGCAGCAGCTATACCATATCCAGCGGCAGTGTGAAAAAACCAACCTTAATTTACGATGAAATACAGGTATTAGGAGGATAACCGGATGGTTGAGAGCTTGGCTCAAATGATAGATCATACATTATTAAAGCCGGATGCCACCAAGGAGCAGATTATTAAGCTGGTGGAAGAAGCTAAAAAGTATAAATTTGCAGCGGTATGTGTTAACCCGGTATGGGTAAAAACTGCTCGAGAATTATTGGAAGATAACACCGGGATTAAAGTTGCCACTGTTGTTGGCTTCCCCCTGGGTGCTGCCACAACAGAGGTTAAAGCCTTTGAAACCAGCAATGCCGTAAACAACGGTGCGGAAGAAATAGATATGGTAATTAATATAGGTGCCCTGAAAGACGGGCAGGATGATTACGTTGAGCGGGATATAAAGGCGGTGGTTGATGCAGCCGAAGGCAAAGCCATTGTTAAAGTAATTATTGAAACTTCCCTTTTAAATGAGGAAGAGAAGGTGCGGGCCTGCAGGTTGGCTGTTAAAGCCGGGGCCCATTTTGTTAAAACTTCCACCGGTTTTTCCAAAGGCGGGGCAGTGGTTGAAGATGTGGCCCTGATGAGAAGAACAGTTGGCCGGGAGGTAGGGGTCAAAGCCTCCGGCGGAATAAGAACCCGCCAGGACGCCCTGGCCATGATAGAAGCAGGGGCAACCCGGATTGGTACAAGCTCTGGGGTAGAAATTGTAACCGGCAAATAACATAAAGAGAGGCTGCATGGAATGAAAAAGCAGGAACTTATTCAAGAACTTATTAAAGAAGCGGCTAAGGCAAGGGAATTTGCATATGCTCCTTATTCAAACTTTAAAGTAGGCGCTGCTTTATTAACTAAAGATGGAAAGGTATATCACGGCTGCAATATTGAAAACGCATCTTACGGGCTGTGTAATTGTGCCGAAAGAACGGCCCTGTTTAAAGCTTATTCCGAAGGAGAAAAGAATTTTGAGATGCTGGCTGTTATCGCTGATACAGACCGCCCGGTGCCGCCTTGCGGGGCCTGCCTGCAGGTTATTTCCGAGCTGTGCAGGCCGGATATGAAAATAATTATGGCCAACCTGAAAGGCGATATTAATGAAAAAAAAGTTATAGAGCTGCTCCCCAGCGCATTTAGACCCGGAGATTTAAAGTAAGAATAAAATATGCCCGGCAGGCGCCCGGGCATTTTTATTTTTTAGCAAACTGCTTTTTTAAATAAATGGACAACTATTTACTTAAGCGTAATTAAATGATATATTAAAATTATTGAAAAATAACACAATTCTGATTGTTTTTAAAAAGGGAGTGTGTATTATGTTTTCTCATAATACCATACCTAGAGCTACGGCCAAGAGGCTGCCTATCTATTACCAATGCCTGGCCAGGTTGAGAAATCAGGGAAAACGTACCATATCTTCTAAAGAATTGAGCAGAGAAGTTGGAGTAAAATCTGCAATGATACGCAAGGATTTAGCATATTTTGGTGAACTGGGAAAGAGGGGAGTTGGGTATAATGTAGAGCTGCTGTACAGGACGATAGGGAGAATTCTTAATGTAGACCAGCACTGGGATATTATTATTGTTGGTACAGGGAAAATGGCATCTGCCCTTGTAGAATACAATTACCTGTATGGAAGGAACTTTCGTATTGTAGCAGTATTTGCCCCCGGTTCTTCTCTCAGCAGCACAAGGGTAGAACACCTGGAGGTAAAACCCCTGTCTGCTTTAGCAAAATTTGTTCACGACCATGGTATTAAAATTGCCATCTTGGCTGCCCCGGCGGAAGAAGCACAGGTGGCCGCCAATATATTAGCTCAGTCCGGAATCAAGGCAATTTTAAATTTCTCTCCTGTAGAAGTGTGTGTACCTGAAAGAATAAAGGTTATTAACAATATCATAACTACAGAAATGCAAATTTTAGCCTACTGCATGGAAGGCATAAAAAAATGATGGGATTATCCCACCATTTTTTTACTGGTCCCCGGCAATACCTTCCTGAATTTTTTTGTTTACCGTTATTACCAGGTCATAAAATTTTTGGCTTTTCTCATACCAGTTTTTTACCAGAGGGTGTTTCATAGCCTTTTCTTCAGCTTCTTTTAACTGCTGCTTATTTTTCTCACTCAGCGGCCTGCCCAGCTTTTCCATCCGTTCATAGGAGTTCTTCAGTGTTTGGAATTCTTTTACCAGCTTGCAGGCTTCTTCATCCTGTTTCAAAGCTTTTTCTGCTTCCTGCTTTTGTATGAACTCCTCGGTCTCTGCAAGATCCTTTCCTAATTCTTCCGCCAGCTGTATTATGGTTTCTTTATCAGCCAGTATAATCACCCCCACATTTTATTTTCTCCAGTCTAACTTAAAATCCTACTATATTCTGCTTGATTGAAGAAAAAATTCCAAGCGGTCTATTTATAATCAAAATTTGAAAAATAATAGCATTTACTGTCGAATAAAGTTAATGTTATTATTTGTACGAAGAAAAATAAAAACATTCGTATATTCTGAAAAAAAGTGTATGCCACCAGAAGGAATAATTTAAGATGCAACGAATAAAGGTTTATAGTGATATTAAGGTGCTTTGTAACCGGTATAATTTATTTTAGTTTTCTTTAATAGTTGTTAGTTAATTAATTTTAATGTAAAATTTACATTAAATGCGGAAAACCCGTCTGCGACAAGCGGGTGGTTAATAAAAAACAAAGGAGGTCTTGGGGCATGTACATGGTGACAATTGACGCTGAAAAATGCGAGGGCTGCGGTGAATGTGTAGATGCTTGCCCGGCTGCCATTTTAGAAATGGTTGATGGCAAAGCTGTTGTAACAGGTAGCGAAACCGACTGCATGGGCTGTGAAACTTGTGTAGTTACCTGCCCGCACGGCGCACCACAAGTACAGGAGCTTTAGTGATTAGCGGCACAATCAATAACTAATTTAAATGCAGGTGTTGTCAAGCAAGACATCACCTGCAAAACATTTAAAAACAATTCGGGGATCACCCCAGGGAGGTGTACCTGTGGAATATTTAGTGCTGCAAATTCTGCCTTATATTTCTGTAACAATATTTGTAGTAGGAGTTATGTACCGGCTCGGCAAATGGGCATCTGCTCGCATTGTTCACAACATTGTCTTAACTCCTGCTCCTCCAACTTTAGGTGGGGCTGCGGTAAATTATGCAGCAGAAGTAGCCCTGTTCCGCAGTTTGTTTAAAGGCGACAAGAGCCTGTGGGCCGGTGCGTGGATTATGCACTTTGCA
The DNA here is from genome assembly GCA_017656165.1 of Desulfotomaculum sp. Lineage (GTDB taxonomy): Bacteria > Bacillota > Desulfotomaculia > Desulfotomaculales > Desulfohalotomaculaceae > Desulforadius. Next base: position 6,506 of record JACDOL010000010.1, on the reverse strand, counting down.
CTTCTGAACATTATTGGCGGTCACATTGTTGGTTTTGCATTTTTAGGAGAACAGTTTAAGTTTATTGGAACTTCTGCGGAGCTCAGCAAAGAAATGTCCAACCTGCTGGGTACCACTTTTGGTATCGTTATTTGGGTTGCTCTGCTTTACCTATTGTACAGGCGTTTTGCCATTAATGAGGTTAAGCTGGTATCTGCCCCTGCAGATTACCTGCACTTATTGCTGTTATTAGGTATTGTTACTTGTGGTAACTTAATGCGCCTGATTCCGGAGTATGGTGTTCACTACGAAACAGCTCAGACATACTTTATCCAGCTGGCCACTTTCCAGCCGGTGCATTTAGAGCACATTAACTTCATCTTTGTACTGCACCTGCTGCTGGTGCAGATCCTGATGATTGTATTCCCGTTCAGCAAGCTGATGCACCTGTTTGGTATGTTTGCCGAGCGGTGGATTATCAACCGCCCGTATGTTGAGCCTGCTCCCGGTTTGCCCGGTGTAAAAGTTTCCGCATCATCCAGTACCACCACCGTTACAGCTGGTGGAAAAACAACTGCTGGGGGGGTGTAGCGCATGGCTGGAGAAAAGAAATATAAAGCACCAAACAAGGCAACTGTAGCTGAAATGCGCGCCCTTTTTATCGACCCCGTTCCCGATGAGCGTAAGGTTGACGAGGCGCTGAAACATTTAAAATACCTGGTTGAGAAGTACCGCCCTTTGATGCTGGCCATGGAGTCCTGCACCAAGTGCGGTCACTGTGCTGAAAACTGCCATACCTACTTAGGTACCCGGGACCCCAACAACATTCCAACAAACCGGGCAGATTTATTCAGGAAAGCATGGAAAGCTGCTTATACCTTGGAAGGCAAGCTGTTTGGAAAACTGGTAGGTGCAGAACCGCTTTCGCTGGATACCATAGAAAAAATGTATTCCTATTTTTACCAGTGCAACGAATGCCGGCGCTGTGCCATGGTCTGCCCCTTCGGCATTGACACATGTGAAGTAACATTTGCCGGCCGCCAGCTGCTGCACTGGTTAGGTATGGTGCCAAAGCTGCAGGCACAGGTTGGTGCAGCCATGTACCGTACCGGTAACCACACCGGGCTGCCGAAGCCGGGTCTGGTAGACACCTGTGAGTTCTTAGAAGAAGAAATGCTGGAAGAAACTGGGGTAGAGATTAAAATACCCATTGATAAGCCCAACTCTGATGTGCTGTATATTCCATCTTCAGCAGACTTTCTGCTCAACCCCAACACCATGATGGGTGCTGCCAAGTTCTTCCATTACCTGGGCGTGAACTGGACAATGAGCAGTGAAATTGCTGAAGCGGGAAACTTTGGTTTGCTGTTTGACCAGCGCTATACCATGCGCCACAACATTATGCGGCTGCTGAACGAAGCAGTGAAACTGGGCGTTAAGAAGATTGTTTGGGGTGAGTGCGGTCACGGCTGGCGTACAGGTAAAATGTATGTACCCAGCATGGCAGACCGTCCCATTCCTGTGCCTATTGTTCACCTGCATGATGAGGTGTCATACTATATTCGCACAGGTCAGTTGAAGCTGAATCCTGAAGTTAACAGCAACCCGACCACGCTGCATGACCCGTGCAACTTTGTGCGTGCATGCAATATGGCTGACACGCTGCGTGAAGTAATAACCGCAGTAACAACTGACTTTAGAGAAATGACACCGAACCGTGAGCGCAACTTCTGCTGCGGTGGAGGTTCTGCAATCCTTTATGACGAACCGGAAATGTATGACCTGCGTATTAAGTTTTCAGCTAAAAAAGCTGAGCAGGTTCGTGCCACCGGTGTTGGTGAACATGGTGAAGGATACCTGGTAGCTCCCTGCTCCATCTGTAAAGCACAGCTTTATCCGATGGTAGAGGAGCACCAGCTGGGCGTAGAAGTAAAAGGCTTAATTGACCTTGTTGGTACAGCCCTGTACCCGCCCATCAAGAAAAATGACTAAAAGGGTCTAGCATAATTTGCAGAAATATATTAAAATAATAAAGGCATGTATCATAAAAATGCTATCCTGCGTTGTGTGCAGCTTTTTAACCGCACACAACGCTGGAATAAAAAGTACAAAAAACATATGGAGGTGTCCCCCGAATGCCGTTTATTGAAGTAAATGGGCAGCAAATCGAAGTTGATGAGGACGGTTTCCTCGTTAACACTGATCAATGGAGCGAAGAAGCAGCTAAAGTATTTGCAAAGCAGGAAGGTATTGATGAGCTGACTGAAGATCACTGGAAGGTTATTAACTATCTGCGTGACTACTTCTTCCAGTTCGGTATTGCTCCTATGATTCGTAAGCTCTGCAAGGAAACTGGTTTCAGCCTCAAGCAAATTTATCAGCTGTTCCCAAGTGGCCCGGCTAAGGGTGCTTGTAAGATTGCAGGTCTGCCCAAGCCTACCGGTTGTGTATAATCGAGGAAAAAACCTTCCGCCCTCACCAGCTGCTGGTGAGGGTGTACTTTTATCGCACCATCGGAAATGACAAGCCAGGGTAATTACCGGGAAAACGATGGCCGGTAAATGTAGGGAGGCTGCTTTATCAAACCCGCAGCCGGAGGCTTAAGCGTTCGTTCAAGTATATGTGCCGGCGTGCTTTCGGGTTGTAAATACCTTGTGGGTGGTAAGAAGGAAGGTTTTTTACTGTAACTGGCTGCCTTGGTAAGCCAACTAAATTTTTTTAGCATAATTTTTTGAGCATAATTTTTGATAAAAGAAAGGCAGGGATGGCTATGAAAAAACAAAACAGCGTACCAAGAATCTTAATAGCAGCCCCGCAGGGCCGCTCAGGCAAAACAACAATTACAGTAGGATTGGTAGCAGCCTTCACTGCCCGCGGTATAAAAGTACAGCCCTTTAAGAAAGGGCCGGATTTTATTGACCCTAGTTGGTTAACCAGGGTAGCTGGGCGGACATGCAGGAACTTGGACCCATATTTAATGGACAGGGATATAATTAGGGCGTCCTTTGCCAACCACAGCCAGGGTGCTGACATCAGCATTGTGGAAGGGGCAATGGGGTTATTTGATGGTGTAGATGTAGAAGGAAGCGGCAGTGCTGCCGAAATTGCTAAGATAATTAAAGCACCGGTTATACTGGTTGTTAATTGTGCCAGGATGACCCGCAGTGTGGCAGCAATGGTAAACGGCTACAGGTATTTTGACCCGGATGTAAATGTCGCCGGTGTAATATTAAATAATGTGGCCCGCAGCCGGCATGAAAACATACTGCGGTCTTCCATTGAAAAGTACTGTGATATACCGGTACTGGGGGCAATGCCCAAGGGCAAGCAGTACACTATTCCCGACCGCCACCTGGGATTAATCCCAGCAGCTGAAGACCAGTCGCTGCATCAGGCTGTGGAACGGGTGGCTGAAGCGGCTGAAAAATACCTTGACCTGGATAAAATAATGGAGGTGGCTTCCCAGGCTCCTGCCCTGGATATAGAAACAGAACTGCCTAAAGCACTTCCTGCCATAAAACGTCCCCGCGATATAAAGGGTGACAGCGACCGCCCGCTGATTGGTGTAATGCTGGACAGGTCCTTCACGTTTTATTACCCTGAAAACCTGGAGGCACTGCACGGTAGCGGTGCAGAGTTGGTGGCCATTGATGCATTAAATGATACAAAACTGCCCGACTTAGATGCTCTTTTTATTGGCGGCGGCTTCCCGGAAGTGCTGGCAGGGGAGCTGGAGAAAAATAATTCGCTGCGTTCAGCAATTAAAAACAGCATAGAACAGGGCCTGCCGGTTTATGCTGAATGCGGGGGATTGATGTACCTGGGACGGTCCATTAGATGGGAAGGCAGAGCATATCAAATGGTTGGTGCGCTGCCCTTTGACGTAGAACTGACTGCAAAACCCCAGGGTCACGGCTACATGGAAGTTGAAGTGTGCAGTGAAAACCCGTTTTTCCCGGTGGGCAGCAGGATAATAGGTCATGAGTTTCATCATTCCAAGGTAATTAATCTTGATAGAAATAAAGTTGATTTTGCATATATGGTTAAACGAGGCTGGGGAATTGACGGGCGGCAGGATGGTTTAATTCATAAAAATGTGCTGGCATCTTATAACCACCTGCATGCCCTGGCTGTGCCGTCCTGGGCTGAAAGCCTGGTACAGCGGGCCAGGGAATATAAGATGAGCAAAACAAAATACTGCGTACAGTAGTACTGGGTCATAATAAGAGGTGTGCTTTAAAAGGCACGCCTCTTTTTTTTAGCCGGTAAATTGGTGTTTTTGGTAGGGGCGCAATTCATTGCGCCCACAAGTGTATATTTACATGAGGTGAAAATTTAAATTCTTCTACATAAAATCCCCGGTGAAATAGAACAATAAAGCTAGAAAAAACAAAAAACTGGGGTGAGCGATATGGTAGATCAGTTTAAAGCTCGATGGAAGCTGGCTGCAGGTTTTTTGACACTAACCATAGTGTTGGTGGCACTCTCATTGGTTTACAGCAATGCTGATGCCCAGAACAAAACTCTTTACTGGGGCACACGTGGTGATGACGTAATTAATGCACAGGTAAAACTAAAAAACTGGGGTTACTATGATGGAATTGTGGATGGGATCTACGGCCCTAAAACTTTTCAAGCTGTCAAGAAATTTCAAGCCAAAAATGGTCTTAAGGTGGATGGAGTTATTGGACCTCAAACCTGGCGGGCGCTGGGATTTAATCCAGTATACGCGCAGGAACAAGGCGGCAGAAATCGCGCCACAAACGCATCCCGCACTGATATTAACCAGGGGGACTTATGGCTGCTGTCAAAAGTGGTAATGGGAGAGGCTGCAGATGAACCTTATATCGGTAAAGTGGCGGTGGCTGCTGTTATTTTAAACCGGGTTGAAAGTCCCAAGTTTCCCGATACCCTGGCCGGGGTAGTGTACCAGCCGCTGGCCTTTGAATCGGTAAACAACGGCCAGTATAACCGTGAAGTTTCCGACGAAGCCCTTAAAGCAGCCAGGGATGCCATGAATGGCTGGGACCCAACCGGGGGAGCCCTTTACTTCTGGAATCCTTATAAGCCGGTATCCAAGTGGATATGGAGCAGGACTATTACCGGTCAATTTGGCAAGCACGTCTTTGGTATATAAAAAATTGGGGAGGTAAGTTATCCATGAATAAACGATTGGGAGCCGTTACTTTACTGGGAATAGCCCTTCTAGCTGCTGTGGGATTCTGGGGCTACCGCCAGTATCAAATGCGGCAGGCCATGGAAAATTATTTAAACAACAAGTATCAAATGGCTTTTTTCAATATGAAAACCCATGTCAATAACCTGGAAACTGCACTGGCCAAGAGTTTAGTCTCTACCGGCCAGGGTGAGGATGCCGCCATTTTTTCAGAAATATGGCTGCGTTCAGATATGGCCCAGGAGAACCTGACCCAGCTTCCTGTGTCATCGGCACTGACAGAAAGAACAGCAAAGTTTTTAGCCCAGGTGGGCGACTACGCATACAGCATATCCAGGGATGTTGTGGATAAAGAGGAACTAAAAGAACAGCATTGGAATACATTAAACAGGCTTTACCGGCAGGCCTCGGATCTGAACAAAGATCTTAACCAGATGGAATCCCGCCTGGTAGATGGCAAACTTACCTTAAGTGAACTGCAGGCCGGGGCCAAGAGAGACATCAACAAGGGTAAAGGTGAAGGGCCGGATCGCGATTTTGAGTCCATTAATAAAAATATGCAGACTTACCCATCATTAATCTATGACGGTCCCTTTTCTGATCACCTGGAAAAAAGGAAGCCCGGGGGTCTAAAAGGCAAAAAAATTACTGCCGATCAGGCCAGGGACATTGCCCTAAAATTTGTAGATGCGGACAGAAAAAACTATACTGCCAAGGTTTCTGGTAAGAACAAAGGTAAGATAGTGGCTTATACAGTAGACTTAATGCCCCGGGGCAATAATAACAACCTGCCCAAGTTCACCTGTGATGTCAGCCAGGTTGGCGGAGAAGTTGTCTGGTATTTAGGAAGCAGGGAAATAAAGCCGGGCGGCATGACCATTGAGCAGGCCAAAGAAAAGGCCAGGCGTTTTTTAGAAAGCCGCGGTATCAAAAATATGAAAGATACTTATTATAGGAAACAGGGTAACCTGGCTACCATTCAGTTTGCAAAGATGGAAGATAATGTTATGATTTATCCCGACCAGGTTAAGTGTACAGTGGCGTTAGATGACGGCAGGGTGCTTGGTTATGAGGCCTCTCAATACTGGATGAGCAATAAAGATAGGAATGTACCTGAACCCAAGCTCAGCAGGGAAGAAGTCCAGGCCAAACTAAATGATCACATGAAAGTAAGATCATCAAGACTGGCAGTTATTCCTATGCGCAATTACGATGAAGTGCTGTGCTGGGAATTCATAGGAGAAATTAATCAAAATACTTACCTGGTATATGTTAATGCTGAAAATGGCAAGAAAGAAAAAGTTATGATGCTGGTTGATACTCCAGACGGGCGCTTAACCATGTAAATTAA